>JBILIO010000007.1:0-23264 GCA_044349915.1 Sphingobacteriales bacterium
ATCAAACAATGCCAATTGGGGATTAAAATGTGACCAGATTTTCAATATGAAAATTAAACTTGCGGCTAAAGATACAAGCTATCTACCTGCCATGATTTCTACAGGCAAAGGCAGAACAACTTGTTCTTTTTTTATGCCTAACAATAAAGAAATTTTATACGCTTCTACGCATTTAGCTGGAGCCGAATGCCCTGCCCCACCTGCACCTCGAGCCGATCGTAAATATTTATGGCAAGTATCGCCTAGCTATGATATTTTCGTTGCAAACTTAAAAGGCACCATTACCAAGCAATTAACTAATTCGCCAGGCTACGATGCAGAAGCTACGGTATCTCCTACTGGCGATAAAATTGTTTTTACTTCTGATCGTTCGGGCGATTTAGAATTATGGACCATGAATATTGATGGAACAGATCAAAAGCAAATTACTTTTGGATTAGGTTATGATGGTGGTGCATTTTTTTCGCCAGATGGCAAGAGACTAGTTTTTAGAGCTTCTAGACCAACAACAGTAGAAGAAGTGGAAGAATATAAAACTTTGCTTTCCGAAGGCCTTGTAGCCCCTACGAACATGGAAATATACACTTGCAATGTTGATGGTTCTGCTTTAAATCAAGTAACCAATTTAGGCAAAGCCAATTGGGCACCATTTTTCACGCCCGATGGAGAACATATTGTATTTTCTTCTAATCACCATTCAAGTAAAGGATACGATTTTCAATTGTTTTATATTAAAGATGATGGCACCGCATTAGAACGCGTCACCAACAAAAGTATGTTCAATGCATTTCCTATGTTTTCGCCAAATGGCAAAAAAATTGTTTTTTCGTCTAACAGAAATAACCACGGTACCAAAGACACCAATTTGTTTATTGCAGATTGGGTTGAATAATTAATTATGAAAAAAACTAGCCTCCTATTATTATTTGCATTATTGATTTTTGTGCAGCCAACTTTTGCACAAACAGATGCCAAAAGAATTCAAAAAGACATTGAATACCTTAGCCACGATAAGTTACAGGGCAGATACCCTGGTACTAAACAAGAATTGGTGGCTGCAAAGTACATCATTCAATCTTTTAAAAAATCTGGATTAGCGCCTAAAGGCACCCAAGGTTATTTGCAAGCCTTTCCATTAAAATCAAGTACAAATCCACATGCTTCGGATTCCGATATGACAAGCATTGGTACCGCTCATAATGTAATTGGCTATTTAGATAACCAAGCAAAATATACCATTGTTATTGGCGCGCATTACGATCATTTAGGATTAGGTTTAGCGGGTAATTCTTTAGATCCAAATCCTAAAAATAAAATACACAATGGCGCAGACGATAACGCTTCGGGAACCGCTGGCGTAATGGAATTGGCCAGAATATTTAGTCAAAATAATTACACAGAAAATGTTAACTTTTTATTCATTTGTTTTTCTGCAGAAGAAGAAGGTTTATTAGGTTCGAAATATTTCACCAATAATCCTACCATCAATTTAAATTCAATTACCTGCATGCTCAACATGGATATGATTGGGCGCTTAAATGATTCGACTAAAAAAATTGTTTTGTCGGGTGTAGGCACCAGCCCAATGTTTGGCAATATTTTATCGAATGTGGTGGCAAGTATTAGCTACAAAGCAGATTCAGCAGGAATGGGCCCTTCGGACCACGCTTCTTTTTATTTAAAAGATATTCCTGTATTACATTTTTATACTGGCACGCATTACGATTACCATAAACCGAGCGACGATGCCCATAAAATTAATGCACAAGGCGAAGTTGCTGTGATAGATTTTGTGGCGAGTATTGCCAAACAAATTGCAAAGTATCCCGAAAAACTCACTTTCCGTGAAACTAAAAATAATATAAGCACCGGCACTAGTACTTTTAAAGTAACGCTGGGTGTTATACCAGACTACGCTTTCGACGGCGATGGACTTAGATTAGATGGTGTATCGGAAGGCAAACCAGCTTCCAAAGCAGGTTTAAAAACAGGTGACATCATTGTAAAGATGGGACCACTGTCTATTCATAATATTCAAGATTACATGAAAGGATTGGGTATGTTTAGTAAAGGAGAAGTAGTAACAATTAGTATTTTAAGAGCAAAAGAGCAGCTAAACATCGCTGTTACTTTTTAAAAACTTACATTTCTCTTCTTAAACGAGCAACCGGTAGGTTGAGCTGTTCGCGGTACTTTGCGATGGTTCGACGGGCAATATTATAGCCTTTTTCTTGAATTATTTCTGCTAATTTTTCGTCAGGCAAAGGATTCTTTTTATCTTCTGCAGCAATACAATTTGCCAAAATACTTTTCACTTCTCTGTTGGAAACCTCTTCACCATTATCGGTTTGAATGCCTTCCGAGAAAAAAGATTTCAATAAAAAAGTGCCAAATTCTGTTTGCACATATTTACTGTTGGCCACACGCGAAACCGTTGAAATGTCCATGTCTATTTGCTCTGCAATGTCTTTCAAAATCATGGGATGCAATTTTTTATCATCTCCAGTTAAAAAATAATCATACTGAAAATTCATGATGGCATTCATTGTTTTGATTAATGTTTGTTGTCTTTGTTTGATGGCATCAATAAACCATTTAGCCGAATCTAACTTTTGTTTCACAAACTGTACTGCTTCTTTGAGCTTTTTATCTTTTTGTTGAGCCTTATCGTAAGTCTGAAACATTTCTTGATAAGACCTACTCACCCTTAGCTCTGGCGCGTTCTTAGAATTTAAAGTAAGGGTTAAATATTGATCGGTTTTACGAATAATAAAATCGGGAATAATTTGTAATTGCTTTGAATTATCAGCAAAAGAATTTCCGGGTTTAGGATTTAATTTTAAAATTTCGGCAATGGCTAATTTTAATTGTGCTTCGGTTATGCCCAAAACTTTTTCTAATTTATCGTAATGCTTACGCGTAAATTCTTCGAGGTAATTGGTTACAATATTTTTAGCAATTTTTACCGATAGTTGTGCAGAAGATTTTCTATTCAGTTGCAAGAGTAAACATTCTTGTAAATCTCTAGCACCTACTCCTGCTGGATCAAAGCCTTGTATTAATTTTAATAAATGTTCTATTTCGGGAACAGTGGTTGTAATATTTTGAGAAAAAGCAAGGTCGTCTACTAATGCAATTAATGGGCGACGCAAATAACCGTCGTCGTCTAAACTACCAAGTATGTGTTCGGCCAATAAGTATTCGTGGTCTGCTAATACATTTAAATTTAATTGTGTTTGTAAGATTTCGTGAAAAGAAGTGGTAATGGCTACCGGCATTTCTCTTTGCTCTTCGTCGTCCGAATCGTAATCCGACATCGAT
Organism: Sphingobacteriales bacterium; assembly: GCA_044349915.1. Classification (GTDB taxonomy): domain Bacteria; phylum Bacteroidota; class Bacteroidia; order Sphingobacteriales; family Sphingobacteriaceae; genus CAIKLP01. Next base: position 3,322 of record JBILIO010000007.1, read on the forward strand.
TTATACCCATCGTCTAGGTCGTCGTCTTGCAGGTAATCATCGATGTTAAATTCATCTGTTTCGGCATTTTCGACTTTTTCTTCTGGAATTTCGTTGTCATCTTCGAGCGAATATTCAGGAATTTCGTCTGCAGACGACAAGCTACCATCTTCTAAAGCGGGGTTCTCTTCTAGCTCCTCTTTTATTCTAGAATCGAGCAAAACAGTCGGTATCTGCAGCAACTTAATAAATTGAATTTGCTGCGGAGATAATTTCTGTAAGAGCTTTAAGTGTAAATTCTGCTTTAACATACGAGGTAATTCATTCGAAAATACAATAAAAATAGGAAAAATCACTATTTTTGCCATTCGGAGAAATCCTAAAATTATTCATACATGCGCTACATAAAAGATTTAAAATCTGCAGAAGGAACTGAAATTACTTTAAAAGGTTGGGTTGCAAACAAAAGAACCGGCAAAGGTTTGGTGTTTATTATATTAAGAGATGGTTCTGGAATTTGCCAATGTGTAGTTACCGAAAATACCATCGACCAAGATCAATTTAACCAAGCCGATAAATTAACCCTCGAAAGTTCGGTTGAAATTACCGGTATGGTGGTTAAAGATGATCGCCAAGAAGGTGGTTACGAAATTCAAGTGAGCAAAATTCACGTTTACCAAGTTGCAGAAGAATATCCTATTGCTAAAAAAGCACATGGTATCGAATTCTTAATGGACAACCGTCATTTATGGTTACGCTCTAGGCGCCAATGGGCCATCATGAAAATTAGAAATAGTATTATTTTTGCGATACACGAATTTTTTCAACAAGAAGGTTTTGTGCAAATGGATGCGCCAATATTTACAGGCAATGCTTGTGAAGGCACCACTAATTTATTTGAAACAGAGTTTTACGATATGCCGGCTTATTTGTCGCAATCGGGCCAATTATATGGCGAAGCGATGGCTATGGCCATGGGCAAAATTTACACTTTCGGCCCAACCTTTAGAGCAGAAAAATCTAAAACTCGCCGTCATTTATCCGAGTTTTGGATGATCGAACCAGAGATGGCTTTCTACGATTTAGATCAAAACATGGATTTAATAGAATCGTTTTTAAAATTCGTAGTTGGAAAAGTTTTAACCCAATGCGAAGTAGAATTAGCCGTAATTGAAAGAGATACTACTGTACTAAAAAATATCGTTCAAAAATTCCCTCGCATTCCATATGCCGATGCCGTTAAAATGATTAAAGGCGAACTAGATGTAAATGGAAAAAATTCGATTATAACTTTAGAAGAAGATTTAGCAAAAGTAAGTGCTCGCATCAACGAAATCAATGCAGAAATTGTAGATAGAGAAACTAAAATTGCGACCCCTGGATTAAAAAAAGGAGAGATAAATTTCCATGTTACTAAAGTGGCTAGCCTAAGAGAGGAATTAAAAGATTGCGAAGAAAATCAAAAAAATATTCCGCAGTGGTTACAGTCTGCCCGTAATTTTAAAGATGGTGAAGATTTTGGAGGTTCGGACGAAACGGTATTAACCAGATTATTCGATACACCAATTATGGTTTATGATTGGCCACATGAAGTAAAAGCATTTTACTTAAAGCGCTCAAACGATAGTCGTTATGCCAAAGGAGTAGATGTATTAGCACCCGAAGGTTATGGAGAAATTGTAGGCGGTGGCGAAAGAGAAACCGATAAAGACCTATTAATTTCTAAAATAAAAGAACATGATTTGCCAATGGAGTCTTTCGAATGGTATTTAGACTTGAGAAGATACGGTTCGGTTCCACATGCCGGTTTTGGATTAGGTTTAGAAAGATTGGTTGCCTGGGTTTGTAAACTTCCACATGTGCGCGAATCGATTCCGTTCCCTAGAATGTACGGCCGTCTTTTACCATAAATTGAAGATTTTGGACAAAAACGAGCAGAAAATGCCAATTTTTGCTCAAAAACAAGCCAAAAATGGTTAAATATTGCAAAAATGAGTAAACGCAATTATTCCATTTTAAATGCAAAATAAAATTGCTTAACAAAAAAAGCTTAGCTATATTTGCATCCTTGTTTTACATAAGGCCAGCAGGTTATTTATAGCAAAAGCCCAATAGTTTAACATCAAAAAATTAGATAAAATACAAAGAAATGAAACGTACATTCCAACCATCACAAAGAAAAAGAAGAAACAAACACGGTTTCAGAGAAAGAATGTCTTCTGCAAACGGACGTAGAGTTTTAGCTTCAAGAAGAGCTAAGGGAAGAAAAAGATTAACAGTTTCTGACGAAGGAAAGCATAAGAGATAGTAAATTTCGGTGAGCAGCAAGATTGTGGCGCTTAACATCGATTCATTCGATTATTAAACCCCTATCGTGCATTACCAAATGAAAAAATATACTTTTACAAAAGAAGAACGGTTGTGTAGTCAAAAGCAAATTGAATTGCTTTTCAACAACAGTTCTTCTTTTATTTTATACCCCTTTCGAATTGTTTGGACCAGCCAAACACTTGCAGATGCTTCTTATCCAGCAGAAATAGCCATTTCGGTTCCCAAAAAAAGATTCAAAAGAGCAGTTGATCGTAATAAAATCAAAAGGCTCATTCGCGAGGCTTATCGCAAAAATAAAGGCGAATTATTCTACCCTTTCTTAAGCCAACAACATATTAAACTTTCTTTTATTCTTATTTATGTAAGTAACGAGCTTTTTACTGCGGTAGATATGGAAAAAAAGTTAAATTTATGTTTAAATAAATTCATCAAAGAATATGCTAAAGTTGCTGAGTAGTTTAGTGCTTGGTTTTTTCAGATTATACCAAATATTAATCTCCCCTATTTTGCCCAATGCTTGCCGTTACACGCCAACTTGTTCGGAGTATGGCATTCAAGCAGTGAGAAAATATGGCGCCATTAAAGGCACGCGTTTAGCTTTAAAAAGAATAGCTAGTTGTAATCCATGGGGTGGACATGGACACGATCCTTTAAAATAAATACTATGCAAATAATCAAAAAGAAAATTATCATCCTTTCTATTTCGCTCAGTGCTATTTTTTCTTTGGCCTTTGTCGATAATTATTTCGAGATTTCTAAAAACTTAGATATCATGACCACTGCATATAGAGAATTAAATATGTATTATGTGGATGATATCGATGCGGCAAAGCTCATGAGAACCGGCATTGAAGCAATGGTGGAATCTTTAGACCCCTACACTAATTATATTTCTGAATCCGAAATTGAAGATTATAGATTCATGACTACTGGACAATATGGCGGTGTGGGCGCTAGTATTTTTACCAGAAAAAACTACGTAGAAATTAAAGAAGTCTACGAAGGATTTCCAGCGCAAAAAGCAGGTTTAAAAGCGGGAGATATTTTAATGGAGATTGATGGTAAATCTGTTAAAGGAAAAAACACTAGCGAGGTAAGTAAGTTTTTAAAAGGCCAGGCAGGCAGCACAATAAAGGTTTTATTCAAAAGACCTAGCGAAACAAAACTGCAAACCATTACCTTATCTCGAGAAGAAATACAAATAGATAATGTTCCTTATTATGGCATGATTAGCCCTAGCATTGGCTACATTCAATTAAAAGGGTTTACGCAAGATGCTACAAAAGAAGTAAAAAATGCGCTGCTGGAATTAAAGAAAAATACAGGGCTAAAAGGAGTGATACTAGACGTAAGAGGAAACCCCGGTGGGCTTCTGCACGAAGCAGTAGGTATCGCAAATATATTTGTACCCAAAGGAGAATTAGTAGTGAATACCAAAGGCAAAGCCAAAGAAGGTGAAAAAAAATATTTTACAATTAATGATGCCATTGATCCAACAATTCCTTTAGCAGTTTTAATTAACAGTAGTTCTGCTTCTGCCTCCGAAATTGTATCGGGCGTTATGCAAGACCTAGACAGAGGTGTTATTGTAGGCCAACGTACTTTTGGAAAAGGCTTAGTGCAAACCACTCGCCCATTAACTTATAATTCACAATTAAAAATTACGACTGCTAAATATTATATCCCAAGCGGTAGGTGCATTCAAGCTTTAGATTATACCCATCGAAACGAAGATGGCAGCGTTGGTAAAATTCCAGATTCCTTAATCAAAGCCTATAAAACAAAATCGGGCCGAAAAGTATTTGATGGCGGAGGTGTTGCACCAGATTTTTCGATGCCAGTAAACAATTATAGTAATATTACCAATAGCCTATTGAGTAAACATTTACTATTTGATTTTGCTACCGACTATACAAGCAAACACACTGAAATTAAGCCTTCTGGAGAATTTCATCTTTCAAGCGAAGATTATCTTGCCTTCGAAAACTTTTTAAAAGATAAAGATTTTGATTATAGTACTAGCAGCGAAAAACTCTTAGAAGATTATAAAAAAGCAGCAACCAAAGAAAATTATTTTGATGCCGTTGCAGAAGATTATCAAAAATTAAAAATAAAATTAAGCCACGATAAATCGGCAGATTTAAAAAGATATCAACAAGAAATTACCACTTTAATCGAACAAGAAATTGCGAGCAGGTATTATTTTCAGAAAGGTAGAACACAACAACAATTAGCAAGCGATCCAGAAGTAATTAAAGCGATGAATATATTATTAGATAACGAAACTTATCACAATACCTTAAAGAACTAATTTATGACAACAGAAATTATTACGCTTTTAATTCTGGGAGGCATAGGCGGCTTACTAGCTGGCATGTTGGGCATTGGCGGCGGTATTATTTATGTTTTGTTATTTAGCCATTACTTACCATTAACGGGCATTCCAAGCCATTTAATTGTTCCAGCAATAGTAGCCAATTCTATGTTTGCTATTTTCTTTGCTGGCATTAGCGGTAGCTACAAGCATTATAAAAATAAAAATTTTCATCCCAAACAAATTTTAATTATTGGTTCTGCTGCATCTATTGCTAGTATTTTTTTTAGTGACCTAATTATTAATGGAACTTGGTATACTAAAGATAAATTCACTTACTTATTTATCTTTTTACTCTTATTTATTGCCTTTAGAATATTGAAAAATAAAAAGGCAGACCAAGTATTGCTCAACGAAAAATCGAGCACGAAAGGTTTTATCCTTACAGGCTTATTTTCGGGAACAATTGCAGCATTTTCGGGCATTGGAGGCGGTGTGCTTATTGTACCCATACTCACCGATATCATGAAAATACCGATTAAAAAAGCAACTGCTATTTCTTTAGGAGTGATTAGTATTATGGCATTTTTTACGAGTGTTTATGCCATGCTATTTTCAAAAGTAAGCATACAAATTGCAGCACCCCATTTTGGATTAATTGTTTACAGTTTGGCGTTACCCGTTGCGGCAGGAAGTTTGCTTTTTTCACCTTTTGGCGTACAACTAGCGGCCAAACTCAGTCCTAGTAAATTACGATTGCTATTTGCTGGCTTTTTACTATTGGTAATTGCTAAAATGATTATTGAAATAATATAATGCAACTCCTTTTACATATCGAAACAGCAGGACAAAATTGTTCGGTGGCCCTATCTAATGAAAATGGCTTAATTGACTGTATAGAAAAAAACGAAACTAATATACATGGTTCGGCATTAACCGTTTTTATTGAAACCCTATTGGCAAAAAATAATTTCAAACCAGGCGATTTAAAAGCCGTAGCCGTAAGCAAAGGGCCAGGCTCTTATACTGGACTGCGAATTGGCGTATCTACCGCTAAGGGGCTTTGTTATGCCTTAAACATACCCTTAATTGCCACAGACACATTAGGCAGTTTAGCCAATATGGCTTTAAGTAAGATTACAGCCAATGAAAAGTATTTACTTTGCCCTATGTTAGATGCTAGGCGCATGGAAGTGTATACTTGTTTATACGATCAAGATTTAAATTTGATTACTAAAGTAAGTGCGAGTATTATTGATGAAAATAGTTTTGCTGAATTTAGGGCAAGCCAACCCATTTATTTCTTTGGAGATGGTGCAGAAAAATGCAAACCTGTTTTTACAAATGATCCACATAGCTTTTTTATTGATAGCCTCTATCCTAGTGCAAGCGCAAGCATTGCAGCAGCTCATACAAAATTCGAACAAAATTTGGTAGAAGATGTAGCCTATTTCGAACCTTTTTATTTAAAAGAATTTCTATTTAATAAATAAAAAAGGCGCTGTATTGCGCCTCTTTTATTTATTCTAAACCTTCATATATAAAGGCTTCCACCCTGTTGTTTTTTGCTCTATCTTCGGGTGTTTTATTACCTACAATAAAATTTTCTCCGCCAACTGGGCTTAATTTTATTCTTTCTATAGCAATAGATTTATCAGTTAAATATTTTTTAATTACTTCCGAACGGCTTTCTGCAATTTTTTTACTCAAAGCTGGTTTTCTTCCGTTATCTGTATAAACACTTATCGAAATTTTATAGCTTGGTTTAGCATTCAGTAAATCAACTAGTTTATTGAGCGCTGTAAAAGATGCGGTATCTAATTCGGCTTTTTCGGATTCGAAATTTAAACCATTTAAGAAGTTTGCCATAATAATACGCTCTTGCTCTGTTAACTCAACCCCTTGTGGCGCAAGCGGACATCCGCTATTGCTGATAGGTCCAGCCACGTTAGGACATTTATCATCTTTATCTAATACGCCATCACCATCAAAATCTAGGTATGGACAACCAAAGTTTTCGATTGGGCCAGCTAAATATTTACACGAATCATTTTGATCGTAAATACCATCGCCATCTGCATCTGGACATCCTTTTGCTAATATGGTTCCTGGATCGTTTGGACATAAATCTTCGGCATCTGGCACACTATCTTTATCTGCATCTGGTAATGGACAACCATTTAATTCGAGCAAACCTTTTTCAGTCGGACAAGCATCATCTTTATCAAAAATACCATCGCCATCGGCATCGTCAAATGGACAACCCCTATTTTCTTTAGGCCCACTAACAAATGGACAATTATCTAGTGCATCTAAAATGCCATCGCCATCCGAATCCATTGGTTCTGGTAGCGCTGGTGGTTTTGGACACCTGCCAAATCCAAAGGCAATTCCAAAATTAATATCGGCACCTAAACCCAATCTAGGTTTATTGGTATTGTCTTTAATCAATTGATTGTATAATTGAAGCGAATTTAAAATACGCTCCGAACCAACATACATTTCAAACACCTTTGATCGGAAAAGTAATTGGGCACCAATGGCATTATTACCATCCGAATTAAATGTTCCAGATGTAATAATATTTAATCTTTTAGCCAATCGAATATCGGTCACAACAGTTAAATCAAAAAAATCGTAAGCAAAAGGCTTTGAATAAATCACTGTTGCATAAAGCCAGTTTGCTAATTTCATATTTCCTGTAATCTCAAATCTTGCAAGCAAATTAGTAGTATAGGGCCCTTTAGCACTATCAATTGCATAAGAAGTAATGTTATTCAAAATGGAATCTTGCGCTAAACTATCGGCTGCAATGTCTATACCTGTAAAGCGAATAGTTTTATCTAATTTGTATAAAATGCTTTTATCATTCCAAGTTATTTGCCCTATATCGAGTAAAGCAAAACCCATGGTAAATGTTGGATCTACTTCGTATTGTATGCCTCCAGAAAACACATATCCTTTATTCAATTTGGCATTGGCAATTAAAGAATCAGTCGTTAAATTATCTTTATTAAGCGGATCAATAGATGCATTTACGTTTCCTTTAATATAAATATCTAAGGTATCGCCTGTAGCAGAGGTCGTAAATTTTGACCCATTGATATCGACGCCTAAATTTGCAATTCCTGTTAGGTAACCTAATTTAAATCCACCTGATAAATTCTTATAAATTTGTCTGCGAAAACCAAAGCCTGTTTCGTTATAAATATTTGTGGAAACGCCCATGTCTAAGAAACCTTCGATGGTTTGACCTTTAAAAGTATTGTTTCCTTTAGTTAAGAAATTAAATACCCCATTGTTTACCGAAATCGAGGTTTGGGTTTTTAATTGAGAATAAAAAGATAATTCGGCAGCCCGCTTTTTACCCATATTAATCTTCATTAAAAATATATTATAATTGAATTGATTGGCAATTCGATTGGTATATTTTGTTCCGTTTTGAAATTTCAATAAAGATAAATTTTCACTGGCTAAAAATGATTTGATAAAGCCATTGGCATCGCCAGAAACACTCAGATCGAGGTTAAATGAAGGCAAGAAAAAATTAGATGCAAAAGCCCTACAATCATCTAAACTACGATGGTGTGGGTTTTGTATGCCATCATGCAGTGTTTTAGAGTAATACAATGAATAGCGTTGCGCATTGGCCGCATAGCTACTCAGCATTAATAAAAAAGCGATAATATATTTTGAATTAAACTTCATGCTCATAAAAAAATAAATACTATTTACTAAATGGATCAATGGTTAATTTTAACCTACCCTTGGTATCAAAATCTAATTTATAGTCTGTATAGATTTTAGGACTCACTACTCCTGCGGGTGTATTTAATAATGCTTTTACTTGTATATATCGACTAGATTTTAATCGCTCAAATAATTGCTGTGTTAAGGTTACATTAAAGACCGATACCCTTGGTGATATAACTTTTTCTTCCCCATCTACAAATGCTGTAGATGCGCCTTCAATTTTTAAAGAAGCTAAATTCGTGATTGGATCGAAAGCACCATTCATGGCGAGTAAATCAATATTAATAGTATAAGGAAAGCCATTCGAAATAGTAAAATCAAGTGTACCCGTATCGAGTCTAGTTTTACTGGTGTCTATTTGTTGGCCTAAGGTACGGAGCAAAGCAAATTCAAAAGTATCTTGCAATTTTAAACTATCAAAAGCAATGGAGAATGGTATTTCTGCATCAACCACTAATTTTATTGCACTGCGTTTATAGATAAAATGATCTAAAGAATTTGGATCTTGATTAATCCCAACTTTTGCTATAAAACCCATCGTAGTTGGAAAATTAGAAATAGTTTTTCCAAAACCTTTGGAGTCGTCTAATACAAATCTGTTATTTACAGCAGATGGACCAAGTTCTGCTTTTAAAATATTAAGGTCTCCAGTTTTAAAAGAATCTATTTTGCCTGTTACCCCATTTTTAGTCGATACTTTTACATTGATTAAGAATGGTAAACCCGAAGTATTGTCAAAGTCTAAGTTAACCTTAGCATCTTTTAAATTCATCGAACCCCCTTTTATATTTTTGTAAAATGCAGCAGGCAATACATCTGTGGTTAGTTTAAATTCTGGAAAATCGATGGTAAAATATCTTCCTACAGAATAGCCAACTTCTAGACCCGTCATCGATAAGTTGAAATAACCTTGGCCTAATTGGGAACCATTATTGGTACCCGATAATACATTTAGTTTAATATACATTAAACTATTACTATCTAAATTTTTGCCGCGCAAATCCCAATTTGCATTGGTTAAATCGATTGTGGTAGAATCTGTTGCACCCGAATTAATGTTTTCTATAACAGGCGAAACATAAGGTATTCCGTTAATTTTTAATCCAGGAATTTCCCATTGCAAATTGGTAAATGCAAATGTTTTATTATTTACAATTGTTAATTTTAATTTTCCGCCCGTTAAAACCAATTGTGTTATTTTACTTAACTGCAATGGCAATGATAAATCATAGGTAAAGTCTTGTGTCTTTATGGTGTGCTTACCCCCACTAGGGTCGAAATAAAAAGGGGTTGGAATTGTTGGTATATCTTGAACCGCTGCTAATTGTTCTCCTAATACTTGTTCAAATACGGTATCTCTAAAGCCTACTTTAAAATAACCAGTAGGCGAAATTTGTATAATTTCTGAATCTTGTTGGGTAATATTTGCTAAAGTTAAATTACCATTCGCCAATGGTAAAATATAATCTGGAGTGAAGTAAGGTTCTGCAATACCATCATCTAATAAATTACAAGAAGTTATACTAAAAGAGGCAAGCCATAATAAACATACACTTGCAATTAAATTTTTTATTTTAAAAAAATACATAATGGGTAATTTAAGCCGAGCATTTCTGCTATAAATATATAAAAATCGTGGGAATGCAAAAAGTTTTAATGTATTAAAATTGAGTCTGATAGGTAAAAATTACGCCCTCTTTACTTAAAATAAACAAATAGGCTTTATCTTTTGTCTGATATACGCTGGGCTTTGCATTTCCTGGTATTGGAAAGTCTAACATTAATTTACCTCGTCTATCAAACATATAAAATTGATTGTTTAAATTAGAAATCACGCCTAAGCCTTCCGTATTTGCATCAATTTTTAATGGAAATGCAGCTTGATTTATTTTGTTACTAAATTGATAGGTATATAATTTAGTTTGATTGTTAAAAACATGCAGGGTATTTTGGTCGAGGTAAATTTGTTCTTGTAAAGAATCGCCATAAACATTGGCTTGTAAAAACAAATGCGATTTCGAATAAGAGCCAACACCAGCTTGTTGAATGCTGCCATCAAAATAAACACTGGTGATGGTTCCATTTTGATTGGTACTCACAAACCTGTTTTTAGCTTCTGCCGTATCTGCAACAAAAAAGAATGGATTAGTGTAAGTATTGTTAGCGCTGTCTTTAGGGCTATTGATCGTTTCTCCTTTCCTACTGATCCAATAAAATTTACCATTTTTATCATGCAAGAAAAAATAATCTTTATTATTTATTCGAACTTGTTGAATAGGCGGCTGAATAGAATCAAGGCGCCTGCCTTCCCAACCTATCAGTGGCAAACCTGCTAAGTCGTAAGCCCAAATACTTTGATTAGTACAATTTATAAATACGCGGTATTCGTTTGTATTTTGATAATTAATTAAAGATAAAGTTTGATCGGTAGCCGCAGCTAATTTAATTGGGAAACCGGGCATCGCTTTACCATTAGCATCCATAAAATAAAGGGAATTAGCCGTATTAAATAAAATACGGTAAGTACCTGCTTGTTTAACGGTATATATTTCGCCAATAAGTGCCTCTTTTACTGCCACTGATTTTAGTAGTTTTCCGGTAATATTTAAAATCTGTATTTGATTACTATCATTTTGAAAAACAATTAATGGTTCAGCTAATGGTAGTATAACAGGGGCAGTTTTAGCAGCAACCGAACTTTGGTATTTCCATAAAAATTTTAAAGAATTAGGCACTTGTAGTTTTTTGGAAAGGTAAAATAGCGTGTTTACCTTTTGCTCGTCAAAAGAAAACTGATAAGCCAAACCATCGTAGGCAGACCAACTCAAAGGCTTAGTAAAATTTGTTGCTGTAGATTCGTTTAATATTCCAGCACATTTTTTTTCATTTCCAACAATTGGTAAATAACATAAATAATTATACTGTGCATTTAAATTTGCATTAAAAGTTTTAAAACGATTACTAGAAGAAATCAGGTTACCGGTATTATAAGCGTCAATATACCAATGTAATTGCTTTTCAGTTGGTGCTAATAATAAACGATCACCTAATAGACAATAATGCAGTGCTTTAAATTCTGCAAAAGGAACCCCCATAGTCATTTGCATAAAATCAGGAATAGGAAATTTTGCAATTGCCCTACCTTTATAAGCCTGATATTTTGCATGATGGGCCAGTGTATTGATGCGTAAAATCTTTTTTCTAAAATCTTCTACTTGCGTTAAGTGCATCATCACTAAATCTGTAGCAATTTTCGCAGAATCAATGCCAGTACAGATGGCAAGGTATTCTACCCCTGCACAATTATTAATCAAATCTTCTATATTCGTTTTTAATTTTTTTGATTGCGTAGCAATGGTAGCATTAAAAGCATAGGTTTTATTAAGTGCATAATATTTTTTCAGCTTGCTTCTAAAAAGCGAATAATCCGATAAAATAAAATCTTGAAAGCCCATCGATGCATTTGGCACAAAAGAAATTAAATATGAGCTGGAAGCTTGTTGTCCTTCAAAAACACTAATGAAATTCTTTGCATCATAATTTAATTTTCCTTTTAACAGCCAATCATCTTTAGAAAAATCTAGACTAAAAACGCCAAAATTACCCAGTTGTTTAAAATCCGTAAATGTCGAAAAATAATTTTCTTTGATAAAAGTATTCACAAACTTCGGAAAGTTTTGATAGTTAATGTAAATCGTTGCAATCCCCGTCATCTTTGTGTTATAGCGGTTAAATAAATTTACAAATGCTTGTTTTTTCTGAAAATTTGCAATACCTAAATGCGCCCTTATGGCTTGTTGCACTTCTTGTTCTTGAAAACTAAAAATCAAATAATTACCCACTTTCGCATAGTGTAAAATAGAATCGGCTTGTATTCGAGCATGATAAATTTTAGTATCGACAAAATCACTTGGAGCCGGAGCCTTTGTTAAGGAATCGTTTGATGGAATAAAACCTGCGATGTTTTCTAAAGGTCTATTGCTGACATCTAAAATATAAGTTGCAGCAATATGATCGGAAGTTTGTGGTTGAAAGGCAATCAATAAATTATTATTATAGATTACATCTTTAATGGCTTGGTTGTTTTTAGCTAAACGATAACAAGTTTTTATTTCTTGTAAATAAGCGGCTGTAAATAAATAAGCTTGATTATCGGCGTTTTCAAATGTTTCTACCAGGCGATCATCTAAGGTTAATTGCAATACGATTGGGGTACTACTCGAAACAAAACTAAATATCGACTCGTTAATAGGTAGTTGTTTAGATTGTTGCTGGTAATACAATCCAATAGCCAATAAAATGGTGAATAAAATTGATAATAAGAGTATTAATCTTTTCATGTTTAAATATGACCAAAAATAGCTTGTTTCTGTAAATATGCTGATTATAATTTGATAAGTTAATTTTCAACAATTGTGATAAGCAATTGATCAGATTTTGTTAAATTTAACTTTTAATAAAATTGATGAAAGCACTACTCAAAATTGCAAGTATAACAGGCCTCTTAGGGGTAATGATTGGTGCCTTTGGCGCACATCTTTTAAAACCTTTTATGAACGAGGTACAATTAGAAACCTTTAATACCGGCAGCAAATATCATTTAGTACATTCCTTGAGCATTATCCTTTTGGCTATTTTATATCATCAATTTCAACTCAAACAATTTAAAACCGCTGCATACTTTCACTTTGCAGGTATCCTTTTATTTGCTGGCTCTCTTTATTTAATTGCTTTAAAAGATTTTTTTCAAATTAACCATTGGACTTTTTTAGGACCCATTACCCCATTGGGCGGTCTTAGTTTTATGATTGGATGGGCTTTACTATTTATTGGAAGTACTAAAATTAACTTCAAAAATTAGACCCTTTGGAAATAACACAATTTGTTGAAATTATTTTACCCTTGGCTATTAGCCAAACATTTACCTATCGTGTTCCTAGAGAAATGAACGATACTATAACTGTTGGGCAAAGAGTGGTGGTGCAATTTGGTAAAAATAAATTAACGACGGGCATTATTCAAAGCATACATACACAAGCACCTAAATTATACGAAGCTAAATACCTGATTGAAATTTTAGATATCGCCAAACCCAGCATCAATGCAAAACAATTTGCACTTTGGAATTGGGTGAGCGATTATTACCTCGCTAAACTTGGAGAGGTAATGAACATAGCACTTCCAGCGGCTTTAAAATTATCATCAGAAACAGCTATTTATTTAAACCCTGCCATTGTAGTAGATAAATCGGCCTTAAATGACCAAGAATATTTAATAATAGAAGCACTAGAAATGCAAGAACGATTAAGCTTAAACGACTTAATTAAAATTGTGGAGCAACAGCGCATCATGCCTATTATTAAAAACCTCATCGATCAACATATTATAATTATTGAAGAAGAAATTGAAGATCGCTACCAAGCAAAAAGAGTATCATTTATTAGCTTAAACGAGATTTACCAAAGCCCTAGCGAACTTGCCAAACTATTTGATTCATTAGTAAAATCGAGTAAACAATTAAGCACCCTACAAGCCTATTTAATACTGCACAAAAAAGAACAAGCCGTTTCTAAAAAAGAATTAAGTCAATATGGGGGTGTTTCGGTTGCAGCCATTAAAGCATTAATAGATAAAAATATTTTTATTCAATCAGAAAAAATAGTCAGCAGGTTAAAAATAGATGACATTCCATTAGCTGCAAACTTTGAATTAAGCACTGCACAACAAGTAGCGTATGAGGCTATCAACGAATCGCTGAAAACAAAGAACTGCGTGCTTTTGAAAGGGGTTACCTCTTCGGGTAAAACCTTAATTTATATTCGATTAATAGAACAGGTTATTCAAAAAAACCAACAAGCATTATTATTATTACCTGAAATTGGTTTAACCACTCAATTAATTAATCGACTCCGAAAACATTTTGGAAATAAAATTGGCGTTTATCATTCTAAATTTAGCGACAACGAAAGAGTAGAATGTTGGAACCATGTGGCCGATGGAAGCTATCAAGTTATATTAGGTACCCGAAGCAGTATATTTTTACCATTTCAACAATTAGGAGTAATTATTGTAGACGAAGAACACGATGCATCTTATAAACAAAACGATCCTGCGCCACGCTACAACGGAAGAGATACTGCCATTTATTTAGCCAGCTTACACCAAGCAAAAGTAATATTGGGTTCTGCTACGCCATCGCTCGAAAGCTATCACAATGCAAAATCCGAAAAATACGGTTTAGTAGAAATCAACGAAAGGTACGGCGGCATTGAGTTACCAAGCATTGTATTTGCCGACATGGCAGAAGAAACAAAAAAGAAATTAAGCCAATCGCATTTTAGTAGTGTATTAATTCAAGAGATTACTCAAAAATTACAAATTGGCGAACAAGTTATTTTATTGCAAAACCGCAGAGGCTATGCTCCCATTTCGCTTTGTCATGTTTGTGGTTATTCTGCCAAATGCACACAATGCGATGTGAATTTAACTTACCATAAACAAAGCAATGAATTGCGTTGTCATTATTGCGGAAATCACCATAAACCAGTAAGCATCTGTCCTGCATGTGGATCTAATCATGTAGAATGGAAAGGATTTGGTACCGAAAAAATTGAAGACGAATTACAAGAATTATTTCCAACGGCTCGCATTGCCCGCATGGATTTGGATAGCACGCGTAAGAAAAATGCTTACTCGCAATTACTTGTCGATATCGAAGACCAAAAAATAGATATCGTGGTAGGCACACAAATGGTTGCCAAAGGGCTCGACTTCGAAAATGTAACCTTAGTGGGTATTTTAAATGCAGATGCTATTTTAAATTTCCCCGATTTTAGAGCTTACGAAAGAGCCTTTCAATTAATCGAACAAGTTAGTGGCAGAAGTGGCAGGCGTAGTAAAAAAGGAAAAGTAATTATTCAAACATTTAAAGTCGATCATCCTATTTTACAATTTGTACATAGGCATGCTTACGATGAAATGGTGAATTATGAATTGTTTGAACGCAACCAATTTCATTATCCGCCAGCTTATCGAATGATTGAAATAAACATCAAACATAAAGATATAGGTACGACTCAAAGAGCTGCGCAAGAATTAGCTATTTCGCTTAAAAAGACTTTAGAAAAAAGAGTATTAGGCCCCGAGTTCCCATTGGTTAGCCGCATTCGCAACCAGTATATCAATACCATTCTTATTAAATTTGAACGCAACGGCATAGATGCGGCAAAATTAAAACAGTTAATTGTACAAAAAATTGATTGGATAAGAGGCGTAAAAGAATTTAAATCGGTTACCATTGTGGTTGATGTAGACCCAATGTAATTTACTTTCCTCTGCCTTGCAAAACAGTAGCAATGGTAAAAAATAAAATTTTAAAATCTACCGCAATACTCATGTTCTCGATATAAATAATATCGTATTTTAATCGCGCTAACATCTGCTCTACGTTTTCGGCATAACCATATTTTACTTGCCCCCAGGAAGTAATTCCGGGTCTTACTTTTTGTAAGTGTTTATAGTGCGGAGCATGTGCCATAATTTGATCGATATAGAATTTCCTTTCGGGACGTGGGCCCACTAAAGACATCTCTCCTAGCAATACATTATAAAATTGAGGTATTTCATCTAATCGCGTGCGACGCATAAATTTTCCAAAATTCGTTATCCTTTGATCGTTTTCTTTGGCTAATTGAGGACCTTTTGATTCCGCATCTAGGTACATAGAACGAAACTTAATAATCTTAAAAGCTTTTCCATGCATACCAATTCGATCTTGCCTAAAAAGTATTGGACCATTAGAGCCAGACTTAACAATAATGGCGGTAATTAAATATAAAGGCGAAAGTACAATCAAAAAGAAAAGAGAAACCACCACATCAATAAACCTTTTTAAATTCATTTGCCAAGTAGGCATTAAATCTGTTTTGATTTGAATTAAAGGAATACCAAATAAGTGATTCATTTTTACCGAACCGGTAATGATATCGTACATATCTGGAATTATTTTTACATCTGCTTGCGAATTTTCGAGCTCATCGATAATGGCTTTTAAATGATCGTGCTCACGAGATTCAATGGCTATAATTACTTCGTCGATTTGATATTTACGAACAACCGCTGCAATTTCGGCATAAGTACCTAATTGTTTTAAGTGTTTTGCTAAATCATTTTGATGATTAATGGTGCCGTTTACAAAACCTAAAAACTTATAACCTACCGATTCTTTGGCATCTTCAATTTCTTTATAAAGCTTATAAGCCTTATCGTTACTACCTACTAATAAAGTATTGAAACCAATAATACGCTGCTTTACTAAAAACTTGGTACGCGTGGTAATAATAAATCTAGGAATATAAGTTAAGAAAAACTGTAGCGTAACCAGGGTTAAAAAAGACAAATAATAATCGGTGTAATTGGCTACTTGATCGTCTAAAATTAATACAAAGAAAATTACCAAAACCCCCAAAAATGTTTGGCTAAAGGTTTGCACCATTTCTTTTAACCTCGATTTTTTATATACATTTTTATAAGTACCCGTTAAATAGTATAAACTCATCCAATAAATTGGAATGAAAATAATAGCCAAATAAAAATTTTTATCTAAATCGAGCGGAATACTATAGCCAAACTTTAATGGCTCTACATAAATTTTTCGATAAGCGAAAAAGCATACCCATACCAATACTGCCGAAATATAATCGAGCAAAATGTATTTAAATGCTTGTACCCTTTTATTGATCATTGATAAATAAGCTGAAAATTATCGAGTAAAATTTGCGACTGTGTTTGCGTGTTTAAGTGATCTGCTTTTATATAAACCTTGAATTTAGTATTAGTAAACGAAGAAACCTCCGAAGCAACATTTAAATATACTTTACGCCATTCGCCATTGGTAGCGTTTAAGTTGATAAAAGGCACATTGGTTACCAATCCCGATATAATATTAATACCATATAATCCTACCCTTAAAGTAGTTTGTGTACGATAAGAAATTTCGATGTAAACTGGCCTGCGATTGGTCGGTAATGTATATGATTTAGACGTTTCCATGATGAGCGTGGAATCGGTTTTGTTTAATATAATTTCGCCCGAATAATTTCCATCGAGTACTAAAGAATCTACACTGGTTTTAAATATGGTATCGGCTGCGCTGCCCGCTGCAATTTTAAAAATTGTTCCAGCTCCTTCAAAACCTTCGGCTTTATCATCGCCCCATTCTAATGGGTATTTAAGTACCGTTTTATCGTATGAATATCTGGGTAATATCGTATCTGTTTTGCCTTTCTCAAAATTGACATCTTGATTAAAAGAAGTAAAAAAAGGAAATATTTCGCGGTCGTTGGTATTCCCGTTTTTAAGCACCCCTGCATATATTCTAACGCGGTGTGTGCCTTCAGAAATTAACAATGGAAAAACAGAAGGGTAATCGTATATGCCCACTAATTTACCATCTACAAATACCCAAGCATCGGTAATCTTTTGGGTATTTCTTTTGATGATTATTGGTGTACCATTTACCGTATCGACAAATAAAAATGAATCTATTCTAAGATAACATGGTATTTCTTCAGAAGGATTGATAACTTCGCATGATGAGAATAGCTGAGCTGTAAAAAAGGCAAATAAAATAAAAAACAGGGTTTGTTTTCTCATACAACAATTTAAATTTGCGCAATTATAGCCATTTATTAGAAAATAACTGAACGTTTAACGCTAAAAAAGGCTTTATAGTATATAAAAAATGAATTTTCCAGCATTTACCGATACCTACCGCCAAAAAGGCGAAAGAAAGCTATTAGCAGCCCAATTACAGAAAAAAGGCATCAACGACGAAAAGGTATTGGCGGTTATCGCAGAAGTTCCTCGACATTTTTTCTTCCCTAAAGATTTCTGGGACCATGCATACGAAGACAAAGCTTTTCAAATTGGTGCAGGACAAACCATTTCGCATCCGCATACGGTGGCTTACCAAAGCCAATTATTAGGTATTTCTGAAGGCGATGTAGTATTAGAAATTGGTACTGGATCGGGTTATCAAACAGCTGTTTTGTTAGCTTTAGGTGCCGAAGTTTATTCGATAGAAAGACAAGAAGAATTATACGAAAAAACGAAAGCACTTTTTAATCAATTAAAATTAGAGGCTTATTTATTTTTTGGCGATGGTTCTAAAGGGCTAGCAGAAAAAGGCCCATTCGATAAAATTATTTGCACCGCTGGCGCACCAACTATTCCAACAAATTTATTAGCACAATTAAAAATTACAGGTAAAATGGTGATTCCGGTTGGTGATGAAAAAAATCAAAAAATGAATTTGGTAACGCGTATTAGCGAAAAAGAATTTCATACACAAGAGCTAGAAACCTTTAGATTTGTGCCTTTGATAGGCGAGCAAGCATGGTAGTTTATAATTAAAGACTATTTTAAGCGACGATCCATTTCTATTTTTGCGTCTTTTTCTTTTAAAGTATCGCGTTTGTCGTGTAATTTTTTTCCTTTAGCTATTCCAATTTCTACTTTGGCAAAACCGCGCTCGTTTATCACAATGGCAAGCGGAATAATGGTCATACCTACATCTTTTAATTTACCTTGAATTTTTTTGAGCTCTTTTTTATTTAATAATAATTTGCGCTCGCGCTTAGGCGCATGATTATAAAACGAACCGAAAGAATATTCGGCAATGTGGATGTTCATTAAATATAATTCGTTGCCAATAAAGCTGCAATAACCATCGGTAATAGTGGCCTTGCCAGCCCTAATGGATTTAATTTCGGTACCCATTAATTGAATACCCGCTTCATATTTTTCAATAATAAAGTATTCAAAATTGGCTTGTTTATTTTTAATCAGTACCCCGGCAGTCATGTTTATCGAATAATTAATACAGGCACTTTTACACGGTGCCTTAACGAATCTAATGTGGTGCCAAAGATAATATCTTTTATTCCTTTATGGCCATGTGCACCCAAAACCAATAAATCTATTTGAGATTGATTCACAATTTGCGCAATGGCTTTGGCCGGATTGCCATAACCTAATGCTATTTCCACTTGGTAGCCTTGTGCCATTAAATCTTGTTGGTATTTTTCTAAGTTAAGGCGATCAGCTCTACTCTCGTGGTCGTCGCTGGCCTGGCCCGCATAATTAGCGTTCACCGTTTCAATACTATGAATTAATAAATAAGTGGCTTCGCTCCCACCTTGCTGAATGGCAGCGGTAATGGTTTGTTTGTCTACCGCCGAAAAACCAATGGCTATGGCAATTCTATTGGGTTTAGCAGGAATTTCTAAACTAAAGTTTTCTGCAATGCCATGTGGAATTAAATTTTTAGTGAATTGAATATTAAAAAATGGTGCAAGAAAAATATAAACCAATAAAATAGCCGATAGTAGCAAACAAATAATCACTGCTATTTCTTTTGCATCTAAATGATCTGGCGTAAGCGCTAACCAACTATTTAATTGGTTGATCACCAATTTCACATTTAAGCTAACTACTATTATTGCGGCAAGCCAAGCCATTAATTTTACTTTCCAACCAATGGCAAATTCTTTCATTTCTTTTTTAT
>JBILIO010000112.1:0-6256 GCA_044349915.1 Sphingobacteriales bacterium
ATTGCTGCTGCTACTTCGGTAAGGGTGGGCAATTCATTAGGCGAAAAAAATTACCCTAAATTAATGCGCGCCGGAATGACGGGTTATTTTATGGTATTGATTTTTATGGGTAGCACTGCCCTATTATTATTAGCAAGCAATCGTATTTTACCAAGCTATTATATCAACGATGCTATGGTTACCCAAATAGCCTCGCAATTATTAATTATTGCTGCGTTTTTTCAACTATCGGATGGTGTACAAGTAATAGGTTTAAATGCTTTACGAGGTATGACGGATGTGAAAATTCCAACACTTATTACTTTTATTTCGTATTGGGTAATTGCTATCCCTTTGAGTTATTATTTAGGCTTTTATACCGGCTTAAAAGCAAATGGTATATGGATCGGATTATCAGCAGGATTAACTATTTCAGCAGTTTTACTTTATTTTAGATTTCGTAAATCTGCCAAGCGTTTGATTTTTGCAAATACCCATTTAACTGAGGCAATTATTTAAATCTTTTTGCATTTCTTCGAATCGAAGCAGCACATTAGGAATAATTTTTTCTGTTACATCTGCTTTTAAAATTTCTAAATTGATAATATCCAATTCTGAAAATTTAAAACTTTGCTCTAAAGCACCCAATTCAAATTTCACAATGTATTTTTGATTCATTTCAAATATGCTGATGCGCAAAATTGGATGTTCAATGGTATCGATGATTCTCATTTGGTAAAGATGAACTTTCGGAACGATTAATCAAATTATTTCAGGAATTTTGTCCTTATTATTTGCGATTTATTTTGCAATTGCAAGAAGTAAATTCCCTTGCTAAAGTCTTGAATATTAATGGTTTTAGCGCCCATTAATGTGCCTTGTGATACATTTTGACCTAATTCGTTATAAATAGTATAATTACAATCTTTGTTGATGAAATTTGGGTCGGATGAAATTAAATAGATCATATTTTCAGCCGGATTTGGATACACTTTTAAAGAAATATTATTAAAGTATTGATTAACCGTACTTGCATTTTTTCTGAAAATAATTACTTGAAATCTATCTTCATTTTGACTATTGAAATTACTATCTACTTGAAAATTATAAATTGAATCGGATAAAATCGGATGCAAATTATGGGTGTAGGCATCTGCTAAAAACAATTCTAAATCGGAATTAAAACTACTGGTATTTTCAAATTTAAACAGAAAACTATCCATTTGATTTATATTTAAGGAAAGCGCTACACTATCAGCATTGATTGGGATTGGGCGTGCTTGTATCGCTAATTTTTCCGAATTTTTAATACTTGCTAAACCAATATTTCCAGTACCAAAACTATAAGCATCATAATAATTATCAAAATCTAATTGTGCATCAGCAGCCAGTCTAATAATAATATCGTCTACCCTATTTGATTTATTCCATAGCGCAATACGCAATACATTATCTATTTTATTTTTAAAATAACCACCAGTAGAACTCGCTACTTTATATGATTCATTAAAAGTTAAAGTGGTATTCGCTGTGGTTTGTATAAAAAACGATTGACCAGATTGTATCACAGCACTGCTCATGCCGTTAGTGCCAACGCCTGCAGCCCATGTCGGGTATGTAGTACTAGATACCGATGCATTCACAGCCGGATTGTAAATATAAATGGCATTGTTAATATTTGTTCTTGTAGCATTCCATCCAGTAGCATCCCAATTAATAGCAGAAGCATAAGGATTGCCTACTAAATTATAACCTGTAGCTAAAGTTGGTGTGGTAATACTTCCTTGGTTTAAAGTGCCGGTTGCTTTAATGGTGGTAACTGTTGCAGCCGGTGTGGTACCTGCATATAAATTGGTAGTACGATCGCCTCTTACTAAAACTCGATAACCATTAGTCGCGACTAAACCATTGTCTTTGGTATTGGTAATGGTTTGCCAGCTTTGCGTTGGGGCATCAAAAGTAAACATAGAATTTGCTCCACTAATCGTTTTATCTAAACCTGTTGCATCATCTATGCCGCCTGGAGATGCGCCTGCCACACCCGTAATTTGAATACCTAAACCTGTATTATTATTTCCACTTTGTTGCCAATTATTATATATATCATCGGTGGTAATGGCCGATGCTAAAAAACGAAAGGCTCTTCGAGTATTTGGAATATAACGTTCGAGGGTTACATCACCTGCAATGGTTCCTAAAGATTGCGCCACTCTTGCCGTACCATTCGCATCAGATTTTAAAGTTAAAAATCCGTTACTGGTTAATAGCGCATCGCTATTAAGCGTAATGGTTCCGGCGTTTGCGCCTGCACAAATATTTAAGGCATTACCAATTGTGGCTTTGGCTGTACTATTTAAAGTTAAATTCTTCAGCGTATTGGCAGCGGCTGTAAAATTTAGGGTATCAGCATTGGCATTAATGATTAAAGAAGAATTTAAATTACTCGAAAAAGTACCTGTACCATTTACTTCTCCATTAATAGTTAAGCTATAATCCGAAAAATCAAAAATATTTCCTGCAGCTAAATTGATGTTTTTAATAGTAGCATTTGCATTAATATTGGTGCTGCTAGCATTAGTTGTAAAACTAAAGGTTGGTGGCGTTTGAATATTATTGTCGCGTGTCCAGTTTACACCATTGTTAATTAAAGCTTTAAGAGCAGTGATACTTCCGCTTTGCGTATTATTATAATAACCATTGTCTAAATCTGATGTAAAAGAAATGGCGTTTACCTGATCAGTTAAATCTACGGGTAAATAAGAATCATTTGATGTGATTGTTCCACTCGTAAACCAAGCCCCTGCATTGCCCCAATTAATGGCTGTAATGAATAAAGTTGGCGAGGTACTATTGGTTCCCTTATACATTAATATTTGATCGCCAGAGGTTGATAAACCGCTTAATGCTTCTGTTACAGTTCCGTTGCCAGCAGGTGCTATAACCATATTTGGATTAACATATGTAAAACTAATGGCTGTACCCGCTGGAATAATCGTATTGGGTGTTGTCCATGTCATCGTTTGTTCTGTTGCAGCCAATGGACCGCTAGCAGTATTATAAGCATTGTCGGTAAAATAAAAAACCGAATTGGCTGGAATTTCTACAAAAGTAAGAATGCTAAAACCATCATCATCAGCGGCATACCTTGTAAATGCAATATCTCCAGCAAGAATGCCTTGCGGCGCTGCCGAAATGTTAAAGGAATTACTGTTACCCGAAGCCGTTAAACTACCAGAACTAATGGCTAAAGTATAAGCCGAACCAACCGAAGAAAATTTCAAATTCGAAAAGGTACCCAAACCCGCAACTGCAGCAACCGTAGTAGTTGCAGACGCAAAAGTACCTGACGAAGTTATCGTCATATTGCTTACATAATCGAGGTCTTTATTGTTATTGGCATCTACTGCGGCAACCGTAACAGCAGGCGACATGGCGGTATTACTATTTACATTAGAAGGTTGTTGTACAAAAATTAATTTAGTAGCCGTAACTGCAAGCTTATTATTATTTCCGGTTATGCTCGTACTTGCACCACCTGCATTAGCACTCGAAAAAACCGATCCTGTTGCCGTTGCAGCCGAAACAGCAAACACAATTTGTTCTTTATCGGTAACTGTTGTTAAATAGGTTAGCCGTAATTGAAAACTTTTTGTTCCATTATCCGGCGCAACAATACCTAAACCAGAAAAGCTGATATTCGTTGCACCATTCACAGCGGTTTCAGCTAATTTTGTTGCCCCATCAAATAATGCCGCAGTTCTTATGGCAGTAGAACCACCCGTCGAAAAGCTAATATTGGTAAGGGTTGTAGCCAATGCATCGGCATCGTTCGTACCTGCCCCATCTTGAATAATAAATTCTGCAGCATTTATCGTATTGCTAGTAGTGAGGCTACTTGCAGTTTGATAACTCGTATAATTAATATTATCTGTATAGGTAAAACTTGGATTGATAATGATATCTGGTACTTGATTACAATACACCCCACCCGACCAAATTAAACAAGCATATTCGGGGTGATCAATGAATGGATTTCTGTTTCCTTGTAATGTATAAATTGCATTGTTTCTTGCAATTTCTTTGGCACTTACGGGGTCTTGCAAACTCCAATCTTTCATCATGGTTAATGCCCATGGCAATAAATTTGCACCCGACATTAAGCTATTAGTAATCCATCCGGTGTCTTCTCCATAGTAACGCGTACATACATAAAAATAAGTTCGCGCTAAATCTCCTTTGAATTCATCTAAAGGCTCAAAAGCAGTGCCAGTATAGCCCGGATAAGAACAAGGACCCAATTTACTTCCATTTTGAGAAGTCCAAGTGGGCGAACTTACTTCGCCATAGGGGTAATTGCTTCTTCGCGTATTTACATAAGAATCGGTAGGATAAACATGAAATAAATCGGAATACATAGGTGAACTTTTGCTGGCACCAAACCAACTTTGTGGCCAAGAATGTTCTCTATTAAAACATCCGTTTTCGTAACCCGGCGTATTCGAACAAGTTTGTGCAGTAGTATAATTATAAGGCGGTGTACCACCCGGATTGTCTGAATAAATATCCCAAATTAAACCGTTGCTTTTAATATCGGTAGTAGCAAAATGAGTGTATAAAGAAGAATAACTTTTTACCGTATGGTTATCGATGATATCATGCAAAGCTTGACGCAAAGCAGTACCCGTTAAATTATTGGCATTGTTATAATAACCCGTTGGAATTTGAGCATGTATAATTATGCTCTGAAATACCCATAAAATAAGGAAAAATGCTCTTTTCATTTTGTGCTCAATACAGCACTAAATTTAAAGAAAATAGCCCTAAAACATGAATTTTTATTGACTTAAATCAATTGTTTTTTTCAACATTTTTACTATTAAAAAGAGTTTTTTTATGATAGCTGATTAAACAAAAAAGGCTCGGAAAATGCCGAGCCTTTTTTTAAAAGATTGTAATTAGATTAAATGATTTCGTCTTCTTCTTTTTTCTTGCGTAAACGAGCGGCACCATATGCAAAACCAGCACCTACTAATAAAGATATACCTCCATCAATTGGCACATCACCTATATCATCACCAAAACCTGGTGTATCTGCCGAACCACCATCATCATTGGGCTCCGTATCGTTATAGGTACTTTCAAAATCAATGACTGGTAATTCATCATCGGCAGTTGCCGAGACATCTGATTGGTTACTATTAATTAAAATATTAATTAGGCTGGCATTTCCCACATTTGCATCCACTGCTAAATCAGTTGCTACAGCAGCAAATGTTGGAACGATAATTAATCCAGTTGCTAAAAAAGTGATGAGGTATTTGTTTAAGAATTTCATAATTTCTTTTTTTATTTTTTTGGATATAATTATTTAATAAACTTGATTATTTGGTTTTGCGCTTGACCGTGTAACTTAATGAAATAGCTGCCTTGCGCTAATTGATCAATGGCAATCGTTTGGTCTTTTGTAGCCGTAAAATCTAATTTACCTTGTTGCATCAGCGCACCTAATTGATTATAAATCTCGAAAGCTACATTTTCGTTAGTAGTGTTTTTAGCATCTAATAATAAATGAATCGTATTAGCAGCAGGGTTTGGATACAAAATAAATGCATTGCTAATTTTCTCGTTAGGATTTATACCGGTTGCCTTCTGCACAAATACAATTTTAAAACGACCATCTTTAACCGATGCCGAATCCGAACTTAATGTAATCGGATAGGTAAAACCATCGCTCAATAAAAGCATTTTGTTGAGGTGATGATCTATCAAATACAATTCGTGGTTTTTAAAAGATTCCACATCTTCAAATTTCAATTCGAAATTGGTTAAAACCGAACCCAATACCGATAGCGGTATTTCGGTGGTTTCTGTTAAACTCGCTAAAGAATTAATGTTATATCTTTTGCCATCAGATCCAACAGAGGCAATGTTTACACCCGCATTTTGGAATTTCAAACCATCATAAGTATCAAAATCATTTAATGCATCTGCTCTAAAATGAATAAAGGCTGCATCGTAATTAGCAGAATCGTAGGTCATACTTACTTTTAAATGATCTGCTAATTTATTTCGGAAATAATTTCCTGCTGCGTTAGTTACTTTATCAGATTCGTCTATGGTAATACCACCAGTTGCACCAGTTTGTTGAACAAAAAATGCTTGACTAGATGCGATGTATTGAGAAGCAGCTCCACTAGATCCATTCCAAGATTTATATGAATTACTTGTTGGATCATAAATGGTATAAGTTGCAGAAATATCAGTGCCTTTTGTTACC
>JBILIO010000008.1:0-22973 GCA_044349915.1 Sphingobacteriales bacterium
CGTTAATTTAAATTCTTTAACAGACAACACGATAAAAGTGATGATAAAAACCATGCTAAGGCTTGTCCATGTTCCGCTTGCTAATAATTTTGCATCTATCACATACAATAAAATGGTATACAAAATAGATACTAAACCAGAAATAATTCCCCATTTTAAAGCAATGCTTCTAAATTCTTTAACTGCTTGATTTTCCATAATTATAAATTAAAAAAAGATTCATTAAAACGATCGGTTCCGTGGTAATAGGCCAGCAAAGAAGCTAAAACAGCGGCATCCATTGCTTTGTGCGGAGCAGCAGTGGTATATTCTTCAAAATCTTGTTCCTTGAAAGATGGATTTGAAAAGAAAGAAACAATTGGATAAAACCATTCTTTTATTTCAGAATTTGCATTTAAAGTTTCTTGCACCCTAGCAATTTCTGAAAAAGGTGCCTCGATTAACATTTGATTCGCAATGATGTCTTCGTAGATAGCATGCTCATCTTGAAACTCATCATCTTCGACTAATAAAAACTCTTTTAAATAATCGTCTAAATCTGGATCAAGGCCTTCTTCTTTACATTCTTTGATATACAATAACAAGTTCAACATTTCTGTTCCTCTGTCTATTGTTTGATCTTCGATGGCTTCCCATTCTTCCGACTCTAAATAATCTTCTTCTAATTGCAAAGCATCGGCTGCAAAAAAATTAATCATTAATAAGTCGAACAAATACTCTCTGATGGCATCAAACTTTGGATTGTCATCAATGCATTGATCGAGTAAAGCCACCTTATCCATAAATTCTTCGGTTGATTCAAAAACATGAACCAATTGTTCGAAAACTTCTTTTACTACAATAGTGTCGCCTTGTAAAGCGGAGCCCTTTTGAAAGCCCGCTATGGTAGCAGCTAAAGCGTCTTTGATTGAATTATCCATGGTTATTTTAGCTGATGATTATTAATAATTGAAATGACTTTTCCTTTTAATGCTTGATTAAACAATGCAGAATTTTTAGACCTTGATACATTTTCGCTTGATTGAAATTTCCATGTAGCGTTAGGGTCAAACAAAGTAAGTGAGGCCATTTGGTTCACTGCAATACTTTGCACAGGTAATCCTAAAATGGCTCTTGGCGCAATAGTAAATTTTGCAATAATATCGCTCAGGTCCATTTGTTTTTCGAGTGTCATCAAAGCCAATGAAAATGCTGTTTGCAAGCCTATCATTCCTTCTTTGGCGTATTCAAATTCTACTTGCTTATGTTCAATATCTTCTGGTGTATGTTGCGAACAAATGGCATCGATGGTGCCTTCTTTTAATCCTTGCTTAAGCGCTTTAATGTCTTCTTTGGTTCTTAGCGGTGGCGATAATTTAAAATTGGTATCAAAAGATTCGAGCATCGTGTCGTCGAAATAAAGATTATTGATGCTCACATCTGCAGTCACTTTTAATCCCTTTTTCTTTGCCGCCTTTATTAATTCTACAGACTTTGCGGAACTAATACAAGTAAAATGAACTTTTGCATCTTGGTATTCTGCTAAGTAAATATCTCGCGAAACCATGAGCTCTTCTGCAAGTGAAGGATTTCCTTTCATACCAAGCAAAGTACTCATTTGTCCTTCATTCATTTTTGCATTTTGTGCAATATTTTTATCTTCTGGTTTTGAAATAATTAAACTGTCAATCCCTTTCGCATAAAGCATTGCACGAGACATCAGCCCTGCATCTTGAACAGCTGCGTTGCCATCCGAAAATGCCTTTGCGCCTGCTAATTTCATGTCAAACATTTCAGCTAAATCTTTACCTTCTCGATTGGCAGACAAGCAACCAATGGGATAAATAGTTACCGCATGGCTATTCGATTTATTATTGATGTATTCGATTTCTGATTTACTTTTTAAAGCGGGCTGAGTATTTGGCATTAAGGCAACACCAACAAATCCGCCTTTTGCAGCTGCATTTAATCCCGAAAGAATATCTTCTTTAGTTTCGAAACCAGGGTCGCAAAAATTTACATGAAGATCAATCCAACCAATAGAAACATATTGACCTTTACAATCTAGTGTTTTAGCACCTGCAACACTTAATTTTTTACCAATTTCTTTGATGAGGTTATCTTGAATAAAGATATCTACCACCTTTAAATGATGTGCAGAAGTAGGATCGATAACCGTAACGGATTGTAAAATTACTTTCATTGCTGTTAATTGGCATTCCTAAATTCGAGGAATTTTTATAGCTCCTACTTATTTTATACAAAAAAGCATGAAAACCAACCTCTATTTTTTATGATTAAAAACGGCTAAAGAACCTTAAAATAAGCACTTCTGACGCTAAAAATACTAGTGCTAAAATAACACATATTTTCCATAATTGAAGCCCAAAATTGTCTTGTGCGATGGTATTTTTAAAATTGTGAAAAGATGCCTCGTAAATAATCGCTGTTTTGAAGCCAAAATCGCTTAATGCTGAGGTGTTTAAGTAGCTTAAATTAGATTCTGAACGATTATAATTTAAGGCAATTGCCCGTATATTTTGCTGTTTATTTTGTAAAGTGAGCCAGCCCGCTTGATTTATTTCGGCAGGAATGAGCAAGTAAGTATTCGAATTGATGATTTTCCATTCAGGAATCCATTGTTGTGAACCAATGCTTAAAAGGTATTGATTTTGCTCCGAAATTGGATTAGAAATAGTCGAAATGTTTAGCCTATTTTGTTTACCAATTTCGTAGGCTAGTTGTAAATCGTAATTAGAAATTTGTGGAATTCTTAAAAACAAAGGCACCATTAAAGAATGCTTTGCAAAATCTCCAAAACTAGGGTCTAGTGAAAATGAATAGAGGTACACACTCCCCTTTTTATATTTATTTTTTTGCAGCACCACAGTGCCATCGTTTAATTTTAGAATAGCTTCAAGGGCAGTATTTTGTTGAATGAAATATTTTTTCAATGTTGGAAATTGCATGTTTTCCGAAAAATTATTAAAAACGCCTGCGAAAATTTTATCAGAAATATTTAACTCTTTCATTTTTTGCTCATTAGCTTGAAGAGCAATAAGATTAGGTATCTGGAAGGTATTTAATAACTTATTAAAGGAAGGTAGATTGGTTTTTTCGGAAGGAATAATTATTAAACTTTTTCCATCTGCAACAACTTGTTGTAACATAGCAATTAAACCATCGCTCAAGGTAATTGGTTCGTTTAAAATAATGGTTTCGAAATTATTAAAATCAGCATAATTTATTTGCTCAAATGCATTTACACTTAATTTAATAATTGCTTCTGTTTGATATACTGATTGAATATATTTGCTGGAAAGGTTATTTCCATTAATTAATAAAACTGGTATGTTTTCGGCAATTTCATATCCAAAATAATATTGGTCGTCGAATGGTAATTGTTCTGATGAAATAGCTACCATTCCCTTCTGAATTCGGGAAGAATTATTGGTATAAAAAATAGTGTCAATTTTGGTAGCATTTGATTCTATATCAATAGTAATCAGTGCTTTAGATTGATTATTTAATTGTAAATTAATGGGTAAATCTTTGATTGCTTCTGCCGAATGATTGCTTACTTTTATGATTAATTTTTCGGCTTGATTAGCTAAATGAATTGGTGCATCAAACCATACAGAATCAATAGAAATATTTTGAATTGAGCTCGCATTAAAATAAACCATTCGATAATTAATGTTAGTATCAATTACTTGTTTTAATTGTTTATCTATGGTATTTTTTTGAAAATCACTTAAATAAAAACAGTTTTTATTAGTTGCGTTAACCGTTGCAAACAAGCTGTTTTGTCTATTAATGACACTTGTTAAAGCACAAAAGTTTGGGCTAATTTTTAGTTCGTCTATTGCTTTAAAAGTTTCTTCTTTTGTGAGGAATTGCTGGCTTTGAGCGGCTAAATCGTTACTTATGATTTGAAATTTATCTGAGGCTTGATAAGCAGAAATAATTTCTTTGGCTTTATTTTTAGCCTGTTCTAATAAGACACCATCCTCGTTTTGCAAATTCATGCTAAAAGAATTGTCAATATAAATAGAAGTATAATTTACCCCTTGCCGAATAGATTGCTTACTAGATGGAATAAAGGGTTTAGCAAATGCAAAAACCAAGAATAGTATAAATAGTATTCTGCTTAATAAAACCAATAAATGCTTGAGCCGATGTTGTTTAATGGTTTGCTGTTGTACTTCTTTTAAAAGTTGCACATTGGTAAATAACACCCTTTTAAATTTGCGTAAATTAAATAAGTGGATCAAAATTGGAATTGATACCGCAGATAAAGCAAATAAAATAGTTGGGTTGGCAAATCTCATTTTTCAAAAATAATAAATATATACTATATTTAACATTCATGGAAATCGCAAAACATTCATACGATTTAGAAGGTCATAAACATCCGATCTATGCTTTAGCAGGATCAAGTAAGCCACATATTGTGTTTACTGCTGGTGGCGAAGGTGCTGTGGTAGAATGGAGTTTAAAAAAGAAAACTTTTTTGAAAGTGGTTTTTCATATGAAAGCCAGCATATATTGTTTACACTCGGTTGCACAACCTAATATCTTAATTGCTGGCGATCGAACAGGACATCTTGCTGTATTTGATTTTGAAAGCCAACAATTATTATTTCATTTTAAAGCACACGATGCAGCCATTTTTTCGATTCAATCTGATGCAGAAAATTGCTATTCTGTTTCGGAAGATGGCAGCCTGAATGTATATGATTTAAAGGACTTCAGCCTAAATAAAAAATATAAAATACACCATCAAACATTAAGAACCATTACTTTAAACCCGAACAACAACGAATGTTTAATTGGTGGAAAAGAACAATTTTTACACACCTACGATCGCAGCAATGCCAATTTAATTGGCAGTCTTAGCGGCCATAGCCTACCCATTTTTTCAAGCTGTTTTAATACCAATGCCCAACATTATGTTACTGGCTCAAGAGATGCACAACTCAATGTTTGGGACGCAACAAACCACCAATTGTTGCAAACCATTCCCGCCCATTTATTTGCCATCAACGATATTTTAGCTATACCCGAAAAACAAATTATTGTTTCTGCAAGTAGAGACAAGCACGTTAAAATTTGGGACGATGCCAATTACCAATTACTTCAAAATATAAATAGCCAACAAAATGGACATAAACTATCTGTCAATAGGCTTTGTTATACGCCATTTGAAAACACTTTAGTAAGTGTGGGTGACGATCGGGTTTTGAAAATTTGGAATTTATAGTAAAGCGCTAATCCTTTACAGCAAAGCGTTTCATTAATCTTAGTTGATGCGTGTACGCATTTGTTTCTTGATTAAAAATACCTTGATGATCTAATTGATCGATGCGTACTTGACCAGAAGCGTGAATAATTTGACCACCCGCTAATGCAATACCTACATGAATAATATTGCCTTGTTCGTTATCGAAAAAAACCAAATCACCTGCTTGTAATTCTGTTACAAAATTTACTACCTGGCCCTGTAAGGCTTGATCCTTGGCGTCTCTAGGTAATTTAATACCAATAATTTTAAACACTAATTGCGTAAAACCAGAACAGTCAATTCCTAGTATAGAACGCCCACCCCATTGATAAGGTGCGGCTAAAAAAAGCTTTGCTAAATCCGAAATATTGGCAAAAGAAAAATGATTTTCGGCATTTGTCTGCCCAGCAAATGTATATTGGTGTTCGTTAATTGCTAAAGTATTATTTTGAAAATTGGGCAATGTAGAGCCGATACTGATTGGCTGTAAGCCATGGCCATGGCTAATCATAGACAACCTGTCTATGCTAACTTGTTGAGGCATTGCTAAAAAAGCGGCAGAAATTATTTGACATTGTTTGGGATCTATCCAACCAATATAATCATCGAACAAACATTGCACTTTCCACCATTTAGTTTCTTGCGCTAAAATTTCTACTGATTCTCCAAATAATAATTGGCTAATTTGCTCTGCAGCATCTGAAGGCTGCGAACGAACAGGAACAACGCTTAAAGTAATGATCGCAAATTGTCTGTTCATGCTTTTATTTTTAAATTATTCTTGATGCAACCAAGTTTTCTTTACTAATAATTCATCTTTGCTTTCTCGAACATTTTCGTCATCGATGCAACAATCTACCGGACAAACCGCTGCACATTGTGGTTCATCATGAAAACCAACACATTCGGTACACTTATCTGGAACAATATAATACACTTCGTCAGAAACAGCATTTTGTGCTAAATCCGCATCAATATTATGACCATCGCCAAAATCTATTAGCCCTTTTAAGTTAGTTCCTTCTGAAAATTTCCAGGCAGCGCCTGCATCATATATTGCATTATTTGGGCATTCTGGCTCGCAGGCACCACAATTAATACATTCTTCGGTAATTATAATAGCCATTTGTATCTTATTTCTTAATTTCAGCCCTGCAAATATAACAATAAAGTGCTTTTTTTGATTTCAGAAATTCAAAATAAAATATAAAAAATGAAAATAATAGCTGCTTTAAATGGTTTAGGGGAATATTTAAATACAAAGGATGACGCGTTAAAAGCACAAATTAATAGTGTATCGAACTATAATGCTTGGTTTAATTCGGCAAATGTCACTATTGCAATTGATGCTTGGGCCAAATTATTAACAAGCGAAAACTTGACTCAATGGATAAATGCGGAAGGTGTTTTAGCCAACCCAATGCCCAAAAAAGTGGGTTTAGTTTTAGCCGGAAATATTCCAATGGTTGGCTTTCACGATATCTTATCGGTATTAATTACGGGGCACGAAGCACACATTAAATTATCTTCTCAAGACCAACAATTAATTCCAATGCTTTTAGAAAAATTGATTTCTATCGCACCCGAATTAAAAAATAAAATATTTTACCCCGATAGATTAAATGCAGTAGATGCCGTAATCGCAACGGGTAGCGACAATTCTTCAAGGTATTTTGAATATTATTTTGGCAATAAACCACATATCATTCGAAAAAACAGAAACAGTATTGCGGTATTATCTGGAAAAGAAACTGCAGAAGAAATAGCAATTTTAGGGAAAGATATTTTCCAATATTTTGGTTTAGGATGTAGAAATGTTTCTAAAATCTATCTTCCAAAAAATTACGATTTAACTTTTTTATTAGCTCATTTAGAAAGCTATCAACCCATTGCAGATTTTCATAAATACCACAATAATTATGATTTTCAAAAATCACTGTTATTAGTGAATGGCGTAAAACACTTAGATAATGGCTTTTTGCTATTGAAGGAAAGTGCTGCACTTCAAGCCGCTATTTCGGTTTTACATTACGAATTTTACGAAAACCTCGAAGCATTGACCGAAAAAATAAATGCCGATCAAGAAAAAATTCAATGCGTGGCAAGCCATTTAAATTTGTCTATCAATAGCCAATTGGTTGGCTTTGGAGAGACCCAACAACCTGGCTTAACAGATTATGCAGATGGTATCAATACGATTGCATTTCTCAAAAAAATAGCCAATTAAAATAATTTAATTGGCTATTCCTTTATTGAATGTTGTATTACCTTACTGCTACTTTAAATGCATCAGTTTCGGCATATTTCTTAAATTCTAAATCTTTAACTGCTTTTGCTTTTAAAGATTGATCTTCTAATATTGCACGAGATAAATTAGTTGTTAAATTATCTAAATTATTAGTTCTTGCCGCAATTACAGCTCTTAAATAATATACACTCGCATTTTGTTTAGCGCAATCTAAATTCTTTAAAGCTTGCTCGTAATTACCCGCTAAAGAGGCTGCCAATGCTGCGTTATAAGAACACGCATTCACAGTTCCGTAATAAGACAAGGCCGCATTATAATCACCTTGACGGATCTTAGTATTACCTAAGTTGATGTTATTTTGTGCACCAAATGATTTAGCCAATAAGTAGTTTCTTTCGGCATTTGCGTAATCATGTTTTTGTGAATATGCAACACCAAGGTTGTTGTAAACAATTGCATTGTCTTTATCTAAAGAAGCCGCTTCATTTAACAATTCGATTGCTTGGTCTGCCTTATTTCCTTGATTTAAATAAATATATGCCATGTTTGCTTGTACTCTCCAATCATATGGAAATACTACTTTGGCTTTATTATATATAGCTAATTTTGTTGCCTCGTCTGTAGTTAAAGTAGCAGCATAAAGAATTTCTGCTACACTTAACATTGGCGTATCTTTAACAGCTTCAGCAGTTATTTCCGCATCAGTTTTAACTTTAGCAGTAGCCATTAATGTAATTTCTGATCTTCTTAAAGTTGGCAATAATTTGTTTGCCAATTTTTGGTAAGATTTTAACTTTTTGATGGCATTTTCTCTTTCAATTGGATCTGCAATGGTAGATACAATATTGATAATTTGATCGCGATCTGCTAAATCTGAACTAGCAGCTGCTTGCTTTAAACCGTCCCAATCTTCTGCAGTTGCTGATTTCTTATAGAAAGAACTATCGTTCACTTGATTCACTCCTTTTTTCTTTAACCAAGAAAGTAAAAACGAATAGGTTGCGTCTGTTCTGTTAATTGATAATTGATCGTTTCTTCTTAATTCTCCATCTGGAGATGCATAAGAAGAAATACTGATTCCTGTTAATTGATTACCCGATTTTACAAAAGTCTCGAATGCTTTGATATCATTTGATTTTTGTTGTTTCGCAGCAATGGCAGCATCATCAATATTAAATAATATTTGACCTTTTAATTCAACAGGTACTACTTTTTGAAAGTTATCTGCAGCTAATAAAGCTACGTCTGTTGCATTAATAGAATAGGCTGTAGTCAAAGTACCTTTTGCAATTTCAACAGCTGTAAATGGAACACATTTGGTGCCTTTTGTTGCTACTAAATCAAACACTAAAGTTGCATCAGCCATTTGATCGTTATAAGCCACACGATCAGAATAAGTAAAGGTTCCACCTAATACCTTACTAATGGTTGCTCCTTTAACATCAACTACTAATTCACCTTTGATAAAAGCTGGTTTTAACTTAACAGCTGTGCCGTTATAAACAATGCTTGGATTAAGACTGATACTTGTCTTTTTATCGAAATATTTAGCAGGAACTTTACCTGTCACCATTACATCGATACTATCCCCTCTAACTTCTAATGGGCTAGGTTTTGCCTCATAACTAATGGTATTAGCTTTGGTTTTCATCGACTTTAAAGAATTACAACTCGAAAAGAAAGCCGTAATAGCCAATGCTGTTAATACCAATTTAAATTGAAAAGTTCTCATATTCTTTGTTTTTTGATTGCGTTATGTAGATTTAATTACTAGTTATAATGTGTAAAAAAACTATTTTGTTAATCGTTATAATACCCTATTTTTGTTTAAATAAGGATGCGCAAATATAATAGAAATTGACGAAATTACAATTTCAAACAAAGGAGGCCAATTGTATATCATTAAAGTGAAAGGGATTGCCAAAATCCCCGATTATATTCAACTAAGAGACGAACAATTTACACTTTTAGCCTATTTTAGAGTAGATAGACCAGATAAATCTATTGAAAAATGCGGTTTAGGTGAGCATTCCGAGTATATAAACGAACTTATTAAAACCATGCCTTTTGGGGTAATACAAAAATTAGCATTCAATGGAGAGCAATAATCCGATTATTCAACTGCAAGATATCAATGTGTTTCAACAAGATCACTTGGTGCTTTCTGGCGTTACATTAGCCATTAATAAAGGCGAATTTGTGTTTTTAATTGGCCAAACAGGTAGCGGAAAAAGCAGTTTACTTAAAACCATCTATGGCGATCTTAAAATTAGTCAAGGAACTGGCGAGGTAGTAGGTTATTCATTAACTACTATTAAAGAAAAAGAAGTACCCTTTATGCGAAGAAAAATGGGCATCGTTTTCCAAGATTTTCAATTATTAATGGACCGTTCGGTAGAAGATAATTTAAAATTTGTGATGAGTGCCACTGGTTGGGATGATCCAAAAATGATTGCTGCCCGAAGCGAAGAAGTCATCAACGAAGTAGGTTTAGCAGGTAAAAATCATAAAATGCCTCATCAATTATCGGGTGGGGAACAACAAAGAGTTGTTATTGCACGCGCCATGGTTAACCATCCTGCTGTTATTTTAGCAGATGAACCTACCGGAAATTTAGATCCAGATTCTTCTGTAGAAATCATGAATTTATTGTTAAAGATTTCGAAGATGGGCACCGCAGTTGTAATGGCTACGCACGATTACCGCATGATTGAAAAATTCCCTTCGAGAATTATCAAATGCGAAAAAGGAAAAATTATTGAAGATCATTATCAAACCGTATAATTATTTATTTATGAAGAAATTATTTTTAGCTATCGTTTTAGCAATTGGATTTAGCGCATTTGCAAACGCGCAATCAGAAGGAATTGAAGTAGGCAATAAATTTATCGATGTAAAACTGGCGAATCCAGAAGGCAAAGAGATTGCCCTATCGGCTATCAAAGGCAAAGTGGTATTGCTAGATTTTTGGGCATCTTGGTGCGGTCCATGTAGAATGGAAAATCCAAACTTAATTAAAACTTATGCCCAGTATAAAACAACAAAGTTTAAAAATGCGAAAGGCTTTGATATTTATAGTGTTTCTTTAGACAAAACAAAAGAGCCTTGGATGGCAGCAATTACAAAAGATAAATTAGTTTGGGAAAATCATGTGTCTGATTTAAAAGGCTGGTATTCTTCAGCCGCAGCTACTTACGGCGTTTCGTTTATTCCTCAAAACTTTTTAATAGATGGCAACGGAATTATTGTGGGTAAAAATTTAAGAGGAGCAGAATTAGATAATGCATTAGAAAAACTCGTTAAATAATTAGGGGTACTTTTTAATTAATTTAAAACTACCTAAATGAAAAATGGGAATAGCAGCAATGTTGTTCCCATTTTTTTTTGCGCTAAACATTTCACCATTTTCTGTTAAATAAAATGGCATTGGTTTTTTAATGCTATGTTTTTCGAAGCCCATTTTTTCAAAACCTGCATTGCCTGCAAATGCAATGTCTGTATAGGTCATAAGCTCATCCATTTTTTGAATATCTTGAAAATGATACAGTATTTTAGTTAAACCACCTACCACTGTATATCCTTTTTTGCTTGCAAAACGAAGCAGTTCAAAAGATCGAGCTGGCACTTCCCTATTGCTTAACATTCTAGCAGCAGAAAAAGTGGCCATAGCTAAAATTTCTTTTTCAAAAACCAAAGCAAAATGATAGCGTGCATTACAATTGCCCTGTAAATGATTTGCAGTTAAAAATTCGGATGCGGCTAATTTATCGATGCGTAAAATTTGACATTTTCGGCCGTGAATTTTTTGATTTAAACCCATTAAAGAACGCAGCCTACTAGCTACTATTTCGCGCTTAAACTCCCACTGGTATTGCATGAGCAAGATCCGTTTCGTATTATTTTGAAAGCTGTTTAATGCCGATGATTGTAAGTCTACAGCTTGTTCTTCAGTAGCTATTTGAGCGTTCTGAAGCAAAATGATTTGCAAAGGAATTGCTGCTAATTGATAAACTTTAGCCTGCAATGCTTCATCGAAAAAATGATTAAATACGTAATTATTTTCTGATAAAAATAACTCAAAAGATTTTTCGAATGCCAACATTAACTCTTCAATAATTTTTGAATAGCATCGAGTTTCAAGAGTGCTTCGACTGGCGTTAATGCGTTTACATCTAAGCCATTTAAGTTATCTCTGATTTCTTTTAAAACAGGGTCGTCTATCGAAAACATGTTTAATTGAAATTCGGAATTGCTGGTTTTTGCTTTCTTTATGGCAGATTTAATATCTCCACCGCTACTTCTTTGTTCCTCTAGTTTTTTCAACATCACATTAGCCGATTTGAGCACACTGCTTGGCATTCCAGCCATTTTAGCTACATGAATTCCAAAACTATGCTCGCTGCCTCCGGGTAATAATTTACGCAAGAAAATAATCTTATGATCCATTTCTTTGATAGATACGTGGTAATTTTTAATACGCGGAAACGATTGCGTCATTTCATTTAATTCGTGGTAATGGGTAGCAAATAAAGTTTTAGCTAAAACCGTTGGATGATTGTGAATGTATTCTGCGATGGCCCAGGCGATAGAGATGCCATCGTAGGTGCTGGTGC
Source organism: Sphingobacteriales bacterium (assembly GCA_044349915.1). Taxonomy (GTDB): domain Bacteria; phylum Bacteroidota; class Bacteroidia; order Sphingobacteriales; family Sphingobacteriaceae; genus CAIKLP01. The sequence goes on from JBILIO010000008.1 coordinate 12,125, forward strand.
CACGACCAATTTCGTCTAGTAACACTAAACTGCGATCCGATAAATTATTTAAAATACTCGCCGTTTCGTTCATCTCTACCATAAAAGTAGATTCGCCAGTCGAGATATTATCTGAAGCCCCAACCCTAGTAAATATTTTATCTACAATGCCCATTTTTAGGGCCTTTGCAGGCACAAAAGATCCTATTTGAGCCATCAGCACTATTAAGCCTGTTTGCCTTAATATAGCCGATTTTCCAGACATGTTTGGCCCTGTAATCATAATCATTTGTTGCGATTGTGGATCGAGCAAAATATTATTTGGAATATAACTTTCGCCTATGGCTAAAGTATGTTCAATAACAGGATGTCTACCATCAGTAATTGTTAATACCGCATCGTCTGTTAATTCGGGTTGAACATAATCGTTTTTAGCTGCAGTAAACGCAAAAGATCCTATTACATCTAAAAATGCGATGATTTGTGCATCAGCCTGAATAGGCTGAATATATGGCAACATAGACAATATCAATTCTTGATAAAGTTGAAATTCTATGGCTGCAATTTTTTCTTCTGCCCCAATAATTTTTTCTTCGTATTCTTTTAATTCTGGTGTAATATATCTTTCGGCATTCACCAATGTTTGCTTGCGAATCCAATCGCTAGGCACTTTGTCTTTATGTACATGGGTTACTTCTAAGTAATAACCAAACACACTATTAAAGGCAACCTTTAAAGAAGAGATGCCTGTTTTTTCGGACTCTCTTTTTTGAATAGCTAATAAATAATCTTTACCGCTAAATGCAATTTTTCGAAGTTCGTCTAATTCTTCCGAAACACCTGCTGCTATTACATTTCCTTTAATTAATAAAGCCGGTGGATCGGCTTGAATAAATTGATTAATTTTAGCTGCCAATGCCAAACATGGATCTAATTGCTTGGCTATTTCTTGAATGCTTGGCGCATCAATGTTGCTGGCTAGTGTCTTAATTATGTCAATAGCATTTAACGACCGCGCCAACTGAATCAATTCGCGGGGATTCACTTTTTGCAAAGCCACTTTTGCAATTAATCTTTCTAAGTCGCCAATGTGTTTAATGTGCTCTTCTAATTGCTGATGAAATTCGGTTTCTTTTTGTAACAAAGCAACTAAGGCATGGCGTTTTTCTATAGCCTGCTTATCTTTGAGCGGTAATAAAATCCATTTTCTGAGCAACCTTGCACCCATCGAACAATTCGTATAATCTAATACGTTTAATAAAGTAATGGCATTTTCGTTATTCGCGGTCACCAATTCTAAATTCCGAATAGTGAATCTATCGAGCCAAACATAATTTTCTTCCATAATTCTACTAATGGTAGAAATATGTTTTAATTGATGGTGTTGGGTATCATAAATATAATGTAAGGCCGCTCCCGCTGCAATGATTGCCGCGTCTAAAGCCTCTATTCCAAAGCCTTTTAAGCCATTGGTTTGAAAATGCTTGGTCAAGGTTTCTGTTGCATAATCTGCTGCAAAAACCCATTCTTCTAATCCGAAATAATAAAACGAATCGCCAAATAATTGCAATAATTTCTTTTGCTGATTTCTTACACAAAGAATTTCGCTAGGCTTAAAACTTTGAATTAATTTATCAATATATTCCGCATTGCCCTGCGCAACTAAAAACTCTCCTGTCGAAATATCTAAAAAAGAAATACCGATGAGTTGATCGGAATAAAAATGTACTGCTGCTAAATAATTATTTGATTTATGTTGAAGAATATGATCGCTATAAGAAACACCAGGAGTCACCATTTCCGTCACTCCTCGCTTAACAATTGTTTTAGTAGTTTTTGGATCTTCTAATTGATCACAAATAGCCACCCTAAAACCAGCCCTCACTAATTTGGGTAAATAAGAATCGATAGAATGATGCGGAAAACCTGCTAATTCTATGAAAGCTGCCGAACCATTCGCTCTTTTAGTGAGCACAATTCCCAAAACTTCTGCCGTTTTAATAGCATCTTCGCCAAAGGTTTCATAAAAATCGCCCACACGAAACAATAACAAAGCACCTGGATGCTTCGCCTTAATTTCGTTATATTGTTTCATTAAGGGGGTTTCCTTAACTTCTGTCGTTTTTGCCAATGTGATTGATTTTAATGCCTAAAAATAAGCATTTTTGTGCTATTTATGGAGTTGTCTATAGCACTCCCATAAAACAATTCCTGCCGTAACCGCTATATTAAAAGAGTGCTTGGTACCAAACTGTGGAATTTCTATACAAGTATCTGATTGATCGATTACTTGTTGTTCTACTCCCATTACTTCGTTACCAAAAATTAAAGCATATTTAAGTTCTTTGTCTATTGTTAATTGCGCTAAAGAAACACTATTGGCAACTTGCTCAATAGCGCATATATGATAGGCCTTAGCCTTTAAATCTGCTATGGCCGCTAAGGTGTTTTCGAAATATTTCCATTGCACAGAATCTGTTGCACCCAATGCCGTTTTTTCAATTTCTCGATGCGGAGGTTGTGCGGTAATGCCACATAAGTAAATGGCTTCTACTGCAAATGCATCGGCCGACCTAAATACCGAACCAATATTATTCATCGACCTGATATTATCTAAAACTATAATGATTGGTGTTTTGCTAGCCGCCTTAAAAGCAGCTACATCCATTCTACCTAATTCCTCCAACTTCAATTTTTTCATGTTTCAAAGATATTTTGATTTAGTTAAACCGCAATTAGAATTTAATTTTTTTATATTTGCCTTGGGTAAGTCTTATACGACCAGCTCCCTTTGAACTCCCCCAGGTTCGGAAGGAAGCAAGGGTAAAAGGTTGTAGCGGTGCGATATAAGTTGCTTACCCATTTTTTTGAATCCATTTTCACCTTTATATATTTTATTATGCAGTTTTTCATCGACACAGCAAATTTAGATCAAATTAAAGAAGCACAAGCTTTAGGAATTTTAGATGGTGTAACTACCAATCCTTCTTTGATGGCTAAAGAAGGTATTGCCGGTGAAGAAAATGTAATGAAACACTACAAAGCAATTTGCGATATTGTAGAAGACAAAGTTAGTGCAGAAGTAATTGCAACAGATTACGAAGGCATGATTGCTGAAGGTGAAAAATTAGCTGCTATCGATCCTAAAATTGTAGTTAAAATTCCAATGGTAAAAGATGGCATTAAAGCTTTAAAGTATTTTTCAAAAAAAGGAATTCGCACTAATTGTACTTTAATATTTTCTGCAGGACAAGCCTTGTTAGCTGCAAAAGCAGGCGCTACTTATGTTTCGCCCTTTGTTGGCCGCTTAGATGATATCTCTTCTGATGGGATGATTTTAATTGAAGACATTCGTTTGATATTTGATAATTACCAATACGAAACACAAATTTTAGCTGCTTCTGTTCGTCATCCATTACACATTATTCAATGTGCTAAAATTGGTGCCGATGTAATGACGGGTCCTTTATCTGCTATTTTGCAATTGTTAAAACACCCTTTAACCGATAGCGGTTTGGCGCAGTTTTTAGCAGATCACGCAAAGGCAAACGCTAAATAATATTAGCTTATTTCAGCAATACGTCTTTGAGTAAGGTATTACTGGGAACCAATATACCTTTTACCCCAACCTTTTCGCCGGCTTCGGCATCTCTTGGTCTATCTCCAATAAAATAAGAAGCTTTAGGATCTATATTGAACCTGGCCATTGCTTTTTCAACCAGCAAACTGCCCGGTTTTCGACACAAACAATTGCCATTAAAATCGGGATGATGCGGACAAAAATAAATTTCTGCTATGGTAACACCTTCTTTTTCCATTTCTGTTAAAAAATACTGATGCATTTTATTGAGTTCGGTTATGTTGTATAAGCCCTTGGCTAAACCACCTTGATTGGTAATAACAATGATTAAAAAGCCTTGGGATTGATAGTTTTTGAGGGTTTCAGCTAAATGAGGCAATAATTTAAAATCCTCAAAACGCTTTACATAATCACCAATTTCTTCGTTGATGATACCGTCTCTGTCTAAAAATATGGCTTTGTTCATGTGCTAAAATTACGGATTTCAAAATATTAATTATCTTCGTAGGAGAAAAAAAATAATGTCAGACAGTTTAGTCATCATTCCTACCTATAACGAGAAAGAGAACATTGAAAAAATGATTCGAAAGGTGCTTTCTTTGGAGCCCTCTTTTCATGTGTTAATAGTAGACGATGGTTCGCCAGATGGCACCGGACAAATCATCAAAGATTTACAAAAAACTTTCCCCGATAAATTATTTTTAATTGAACGATCGGGTAAGCTAGGCCTAGGAACCGCATATATAGCGGGTTTCCAATGGGCATTAGCACATCATTACCATTTTATTTTTGAAATGGATGCCGATTTTTCTCATAACCCAGAAGATTTAATTAAACTCCGAGAAAACTGTGCCAATGGAGCCGATTTAGCTATTGGATCGAGGTATAAATCGGGTATCAATGTGGTTAATTGGCCAATGAGCAGGGTTTTACTCTCTTTTTACGCCTCTAAATATGTACAATTCATTACCGGAATGCCCATCAACGATGCCACTGCCGGTTTCAAATGTTACAGAAGAGAAGTTTTACAATCTATTAATTTCAATAAAATAAAGTTTGTGGGTTATGCCTTTCAAATAGAAATGAAATTTGTGACTTGGAAAAAAGGGTTTAACATTATTGAAGTACCAATTATTTTTACAGATCGCAGCGAAGGCACTAGTAAAATGTCTAAAGGCATTGTAAAAGAAGCTATCTTAGGCGTAATTCAAATGAAACTGATGTCTTATTTTCAAAAATCTTAATTAAAAATGAATGCTAACCTTGATCCATCTTTCGAAAATTTAGACAACGATGACCGCGAAATAGAACGCGTGCTTCGGCCATCTGCATTCGATGATTTTACAGGTCAGTTTAAAATTATTGAGAATTTAAAAATATTTGTAGAAGCTGCTAAAAAAAGAAAAGAAGCGCTAGACCATGTGCTTTTGCACGGCCCTCCGGGTTTAGGTAAAACAACACTATCTCATATTATTGCCAATGAATTAGGAGTTAATATTAAAATTACCTCTGGACCTGTTTTAGATAAACCAGGAGATTTAGCGGGCTTACTTACCAATTTAGAAGAAGGTGATATTTTATTTATCGATGAGATTCACCGATTGAGTCCGGTAGTGGAAGAGTATTTATATTCTGCTATGGAAGATTATAAAATCGACATTATGCTCGATAGCGGGCCCAATGCGCGTTCGGTACAAATTAGCTTAAATCCTTTTACTTTAATTGGTGCCACTACTCGCTCGGGCTTATTAACCGCACCTTTGCGCGCGCGTTTTGGCATTAATGCCAGATTAGAATATTACGACTCTAAACTATTAACAGATATTGTATTGCGTTCATCTGGAATTTTAACAACCCCTATTACGGAAGAAGGTGCTTTTGAAATTGCCAGAAGAAGTAGAGGAACCCCTCGTATTGCCAATGCCTTACTCAGACGTACCAGAGATTTTGCCGAAATAAAAGGTAATGGAAAAATCGATACAGCCATTTCTCAATTTGCATTGAATGCATTAAATGTAGACGAATATGGATTAGATGAAATGGATAATAAAATTTTAATTACCATAATTGATAAATTCAAAGGCGGCCCAGTTGGTCTAAAAACAATAGCTACAGCGGTTGGAGAAGACGAAGGTACGATTGAAGAAGTATACGAACCATTCTTGATTCAAGAAGGATTTTTAATGCGTACGCCAAGAGGAAGAGAGGCGACAGAACTTGCTTATAAACATTTAAATAGATTGCCAATTTATAAATCGGGCAATCCATCTTTATTTTAATTCAATAAATATTTTATTCTGATGTCGGTATAATTCGCAATATAAGTATGCGCTTTTAAATTAATACCTACTGCCCATTGCTTGTTTAATTGATAGCTTATTTCGTGTTGATGATAAATACGCGCATAGTAATTAATTGGATCATATACATAAGCGCCAAGGCTACTCGCAAAGTTTACTTTACCCATCTTAAAGCCAATTCCCGAAGCAATACCGCATCTGTATTGGCTTTTCGCCGATAATGAATCCTGTTTTAATTTCTGCTGAACCGCTTTATCTTGATACAAAGAAAGTGCTGTAGTTGAGAAAAGTACGCCATTGATTTTTTTCACCCCACTTAATTCCAAACCAAAAATCGAATACTTTTTAGTAGAAAAATTACTACTAGTAGTAGCAGCATAAAAAACCGTTAAATAACTTGAAATATTTTTTTCAACTTTTGGTTTAACGCGTAACTTTTTCTCGAAGTTGGGCTTTTTGAAAAAATAATTCAACCCAATATTTACTCCAGGAAAATTTAAACCATTGTTGGGGTCTTTAATGCCCCCATTCGAAATATGATTAAATATAAAAGATAAATTTAACGCAGTTTTAGGATTGATAAAATAATAATTACTGATGCCCAAAGCCAAGTAATTACTGATGTTTGAGCTGTAAGTTAAATTTCCGGGGTTAGTAAATTGATCGAATTTTTTAGTTGCATATACAAATCCTGCTTGCGCTTTGATTCCAAAAACATAACGATTAGAAATTCGGTATTGCGGCTCTATAAATAAAGATGCCGCAAAAGCATTGCCCAATAAATTGGGCTTATCCAAATTAAAATAAGTTAAAGAAATACCAGATTTGGGTATACAATTACAAGCATTAATATTTTCTTGAGAATCCCATAATTTATAATAATCGAACTGAATGCCTTGTGGCTTTGCTCCTGTTATATTTGAAACCCTATTGGTTTGTGCAAAAGCCGCAGTTGAATTGCCAGCAAGCGAAATACCACTCATTTGCTGTCCAAAAAGCAAACTGCTGAAAAACACAAAGCAAAAGAATAATAGAATGGTCCTCACCTTTTTTTAAAATAAGCTGTAAATTTGATCATATTTTTAAATATACATGCAAAGCCAAAAATACACGCAATTGATCAAAGATACCGCAAAAAAGCTGGGTTTTCAGTCTTGTGGTATTTCAAAAGCACGTTTTTTAGTCGAAGAAGAAGCGAGATTGAGCCAATGGTTAAGTCAAAAGAAACAAGGCGAAATGGCCTATATGGAAAACCATTTCGATATGCGATTAGATCCTCGAAAATTGGTGGAGGGCGCAAAATCTGTCATATCTCTTAGTTATAATTATTTCACGAGCGAAAAGCAAATCGACCCCAATGCACCTAAAATTTCTAAATATGCCTATGGCGACGACTATCATTTTGTTGTAAAAAATAAATTAAAATCTTTACTTGCTATCATCCAAACAGAAATTGGAGATGTGAACGCAAGGGTTTTTGTAGACTCCGCTCCTATTATGGAAAAAGCATGGGCCCAACAATCTGGTTTAGGTTGGATTGGAAAAAATGCCAACTTAATCAATCAACAAAATGGCTCCTTCTTTTTTCTCGCAGAAATTATAATTGACATTGACTTAAGATACGACGCCCCGGTTACAGACCATTGCGGCACTTGCACAAAATGTATAGATGCTTGTCCAACAGAAGCCATAGTTGCACCTTATGTAGTTGACGGCAGTAAATGTATTTCTTATTTTACAATTGAATTAAAAAATGAATTTCCAAAAGAAGTGAAAGGAAAGTTTGATAACTGGATGTTTGGTTGTGACATTTGTCAAGATGTTTGCCCTTGGAATAAATTTGCAAAACCACATCAAGAAAAATTATTTCAACCTTCAACTACTTTATTATCGATGAACAAAAAAGAATGGGAAGAAATTACAGCAGAAACTTTTCAAGTTTTATTTAAAAATTCGGCGGTTAAACGAACTAAATTCGAAGGGCTGAAACGCAATATTAATTGGCTTTAAGCTAATTTTTAATAATAAAAAAAGGCCGCTAAATTTAGCGGCCTTTTTTATTGAATTGCTTTAAAATTACTTATTGATAACGACTCTTTGTGTAATAACTAGATCATTGTATTTCACATGAGAGAAATAAATTCCTGGCGCAATTCCTGTTGGTACTGCAATTTGAATATTGTTTATACCTGTTTGCATTCCATCATATTGGGTTGTTTGCATTACCTGTCCAAGCACATCTACTAATTGAATTTCGACATCACCTTGTGAAGGCAAAGACAACATATAATTGATAGCATTAGCCGTTGGATTAGGGAACGGACCTGCGGCAATAAAACCTATTGCTTTAGGGTCGTTTATGCCTTGTCCACAAGGTGCAAACGGAAACACATACATGGTAAGTGTATCATTTGTTTGATTTAAATCATCTTCTACATCACTTAAATAGGTACTCAACACCCTTACAGCCGAGGGATCACAATCTAAGACATCGTCGAATGTATGAGAAACAACTTCTTGAGGTGCAATTGATGCAGTAATTAATTCTGTTTTAGTAACAGTACCATTTTTACCACCTTGAATTCTGTAATTAACATTAAAGTTCGAAATAGTATCTGTACCTGAATTTTTAATCAAAACAGATACTGGTGTAAATTGCTCCACCGTACTGTTTACAGGCGACACATAAGCATCTACCTTACCATCTGTAATGCTAGATATAGAAGAGAAGAAAGTGCTCGACAACACATTGTTTAATGGTGTGGTATCGTTCAATAAATAGGCTTCTACTCTTAAAGTGTAATTGCCTGTTAAAGTAGGTGTAATTTCTGTTTCAAATGTATAAGTTAATAAATCGGCAGGTAACAATGGACGGTAAGGTTCTTCCACTGGAATTACTTCGTTTGCCATTTCCACATTGTCGACAAAATATTTCACATTTAAACCAGAAACTTTACTTAAGCCTATGTTTTTAACTGAAATTACCACTGGAATTTTAGTTGGGTAAACTTCTGGCGGTGGTAATGGATTATCAATACTTTCGATTTTCACATCTCCTAATACCACAAATTCATCAGCTCCAATATCAGGGAATTTTGGATCCCTTGGTTGCCCTTCAATATCTTTTGAAATTTCTGGAATGACAACTCCTCCAGCATCTAAAAAAGTATTGGTTACTTTTAAATTAGTTGTTGTAAAATAATCTGGGTCTACCGAAATACCATTATCATCTTTTAAATAAACGTCTTTATATTCATCAAAAGTTAAATAATCAAACGCACCTACCCTAGCAAACAAACCTGTTTTTGTTGCCATGTTATTATTATCAGAGGTATCGATAGAATTAGCATCGTCAATTAATAATGCAAATCCATTATTTGCATTGTAAATAGAATTGTTTAGCATACGAACACCCTTAGTATTTATATCCATTTTTAATGCTCCACTATTTACAGAGTTACCATCATAGTTAATGGAATTGTTATATAGATTCAAAGGATACACTTTGTCTAAACTTAATCCATAACCGTCTAAGCCTAATCTAAATCCACCACCAATCATATTATTAGCAACCAATAATCCATTTACTCCGATGATATCATTTAGCGCCATACCAACAGATGATGCATAAATAATTTTGTTATTGGTGATGCGTGTATCTGCTCTATCAATAATGATATTAATACCAGTTGAATTCAATTGATTTTTTCGCATGATCACTTCATTTTGGTTGACAGAGGTTAAATCGACGTTGCTACTAAAGATTCCGTAGTTAGCTGCACCATTAATAATATTACTGTCAATACTTACACCAAAATCTCTCAGATACTGACTCGTTCCTCTTACACCGATGCCAATTGCACCTCCATAAATGGCATTTTTGATTATTTTAATATTTGAACCTCCTTTACCTGCAGTGGTAATACTTGCAGAATCGGAAGATGTAATTCCATAAATATTTGGCGAAGTAGATCCCGTATCCATTTTGATAATACATTCTTTCACTAAAATATTTCTCGCGTCTGAAGTGATTTGTATAGCAGCAGAACCCGCAATAGAAGTACTCGCATTTTTCAGCGTCATGTTTTTAATTTGCACATAACTAGATCTATTTAAACGAATAATATTTCGCGTGGTAGCTCCACTTACCCCATTACTGTTAATGATTACATCGGCAGCATTTCCAGTTTCTGATTTAAACACTATCAAATTAGTAGCAGAAGTATTTTTAGGATTATTAATGGTAAATCTTTCGTTGTAAGTTCCTGGTCTAACATTAAAAGTAACTGGCCCTGTAATACCACAAGCTAAAGAAGCTGCAGCCTCTGTAAATGTTGCAAAAGATGGGCTTGTACCACCAATAGTATATACACCAGATTTTAAACCTGTACATACAATATTTTGAATAGAATCATTTTTTGTAACTGGATCGCCTGTAATTCTATTGGTTGGATCTATTCTTACAGCAATTTGATAAGAAGCATTTGCTGTTGCAGTAAATAAAGTACTGAAACTAAAAATAGTATTTGAATATGCTGAATCTAAAGATGAAGCCGTATTTATTGTTGGCGTAAATGATTCACCAGCAGTTGGCACCCAAACACCTGGACTAGTAGAATATTGTAATTTAACAGTATTGCCATTTAAACTAGTACTACCTAAATTCATTATTTTTACTTTAATGGTATTAGGATCTGTACTGAAAACCAATGGTTGAATATCGACCAAAGCCATATCTTTAGCATTGATAATAAACTCATCTGCTCCAATATCAGTATTTAAAGGGTTTCTACTTTGTTTATCAACATCGACAGCAATGGCAGGAATGAATACCCCTTTATTATCTATTAATGGATTAACCGTATGTAAATCATATACTGAAGTAAATTGAGGATTGAGCTCTAAAGATTTAGTCTCAAAACTAATCATAGCTTGTTTTAAACTTGTTAAGTTTAACCTATCTCCACCTGATGATCCATAATATGCAAAA
>JBILIO010000009.1:0-22755 GCA_044349915.1 Sphingobacteriales bacterium
TGTCATTGGATCACCATTGTGAACTGCAACAGTTAAAGCAGTGGTAGGATATGCATTGTGGATTGAATCCATAAATACAGCACCTCTTGGACACCAAGGGCACCATGTTCCAGTTCCTTCTTCAAATACTATACGTTTAGTAGGTTGAAATGCTAAAGCAGAAATTGATTGAGATAAAGTATCATTTGCTTGATTAACATCGCCTGTTGCTTCTACCCAAACTTTTATAGGCCATGTGCCTGGTGCAGGAATTGTAAAAGGAACATTATGTGTGAAATCGTAAGTAGCATTAGTTGCAATATTTAAACCTGTAATGGTATTAGTTTTAGTTAAACCATTGGCTAAATATTTAACAGTTAAACTAGTGATAGGTGCAGTACCAACATTTAATACTGTTCCAGTAATGTCAACATTCGCACCAGCACCACCAAAGTTGCTGAATGTTAAAGCAGATAATTCTGCATCATTCGTAGGTTGTACACCTGGGATGAATTTGTAGTAGATGTTATCTTCATAAGTATCTGCATTACCACCATTCGTAACTAACGAAGGCGTATTAGGCGCACCTGTTACAGTGTAAGCAGTTGAACCATTGATTTGAATACCTAAAGTTAAAGTTAATGGAGTTAAATAAGTTCTTTGATCTACGATGTAAATATTGTTGGTTGTTTCTTCTAAAACAATTCCCCAATAAGTCCAATTTGATCCAGCAGAACCTGGCGCAGAATAAGATGCAAACTGAATCCATTGTTGACGATTAGGATAATCACCAAACATTTTAGTTCTGATGACATCGTTAGCACCCGAACCAGCTAAACCCCAAACCATCATAGAGTTGTTTGGAATACTCGCACTTGGCAAAGCAGCATTGGTCGCAGTTGGAGCAGTAACTGCACTAGTTGTGAAAGTTAACACACCAGAAGTAGATACTTTAAATTCTGTTACTGCATTTCCGTTAAATAAGAAAGTAAAATCACCTGGTAAAAATACCGTAGTAGACCAAGCAGGACTTGCATTAGTTGCTGCAATATTCGTATAACCAGATATACCAGCTGCGCCTGTTGGTTGTTCAACGTCTTGGTTAACATTACCAGGGTTTTGATTTGCCGTTAGGTATGGCAAATAATAGTATTGTGCATCTGCAACTAATGCAAAAAGCACAAAGATCAATAGCGTAGATAGTTTTTTCATCAATTTTTATTTTTAATTTGTAAGTAAATGTTTTTTAAAAGCTAGTTTGATTGGGATATAAAGTACCATATTAAAGCATTTTTATTAATTAAACAAATAAATATGGTTAAAATCCTTATTTTTGATCTATAAACAATCATTTTAATATGAAAAAAGCACTTTTGGTATTCTTTTTAACTTTTTTGTTCCAGGTTTCCTTTGGGCAAAATTTAGCATTTGTAAACGCTGAACCTGCTATAACTGGAAACGACACAGACTTAGCCTACATCAAATTACATGTAAAAAACATTGGCACTGTTTCACAAACAGTTTACGCTAAGCGAAAAATACAAACCTTAATTAAAGGACAACAATCGTATTTTTGTTTTGGAGCTACTTGTTATCCACCGGCAGTTAATAAATCTACAGATCTATTAACCTTAGCACCAGGTGATGAAGATTCTACTTTAAAAACCTATTGCAACCCAAGAGGAACTGCGGGTACTTCTATTATTAATTATTGCGTGAGTACAGAAAACAATTCAGACTCTGTTTGTATTACTTTAACTTATAATCAATTGGCTACAGGAATAATTTACAATAGCAATAAATTATTTGTGAATGCATTTCCAAATCCTGCAACAAACGAAGTAACCTTACTGTATAATACTGAAAAAATATATTTAAGTAAAGAGCTTGTAATAGCTGATTTAGCTGGTAAAATCATAGAAAAAATTATTGTTGATGCGACAGAAGGAATAGCTAACATTGCTACGCATAATTATCCAAATGGTGTATATGTTTGCAGACTAATGGCAGACGGCGCGCCCATTGCTTATACAAAATTAGTTATCCAAAAATAATTTGGAATTATAAAAAAAGCCCTCGAAATTTCGAGGGCTTTTTTTATGTATTAAATTTCGATTTTAATTGTGCAAGCATGCTTGCCATATCTTGCGGTTCTTTATTTTTTGTTTCTGTTTTATCATTGTTTCGCTTAATAGGATTACTCGGGTTTCCTTTTAAAGAAAGCGCAATTCTTTTTCTAGCCACATCAACTTCTAAAACGGTTACCTCTAATTTTTGCGAAACCTTTACCACTTTTGCGGGGTCGTCTATAAATCTATCTGCAATTTGACTCACATGTATCAAGCCATCTTGATGCACCCCAATATCTACGAAAGCCCCAAATTTAGTAAGGTTGGTAACGATGCCTGGCAGTTTCATGCCAATTCTTAAATCCGAAATTTCTCGAACACCCGAAGCAAATTCAAACTTTTCGAATTGTTCACGCGGGTCGCGGCCTGGTTTAGCTAATTCGGCAAGAATATCTTTTAAAGTTGGCAATCCAATTTCTTCTGATATATATTTTTTTAAATCAATTTGTTTTCTGATATCTTCTTTGGTCATTAAATCTAAAAGGGTGCATTTTAAATCTTTTGCAATACCTTGCACCAAGTCGTATCGCTCTGGATGCACCGCACTACTATCTAAAGGGTTTGCCGCATTGCTAATTCTTAAAAATCCGGCTGCTTGTTCAAACGCTTTATCTCCAAGCCTTGCTACTTTTTTTAATTCTGCTCTGTTTTTAAATGCACCATTGGCATTTCTGTATTCAATAATATTTTGTGCAAGTTGTGGTCCTAGTCCAGAAACATAAGAGAGAATTTCTTTCGAAGAAGTATTTAATTCTACGCCAACGGCGTTCACACTACTCATGACCACATCGTCTAATGATTTTTTTAATTTTGTTTGATCTACATCGTGTTGGTATTGTCCAACACCAATCGATTGCGGATCAATTTTTACCAATTCTGCAAGCGGATCCATTAGTCTACGACCTATTGAAATTGCACCTCTTACGGTTAAGTCTAAATCTGGAAATTCGTTTCTGGCTACTTCGGAAGCGGAGTAAATAGAGGCGCCACTTTCGTTTACCATCACCACCATGCAATCTGCTAGATTTAATTTTTGGATAAAATCTTCGGTTTCTCTACCTGCGGTTCCGTTGCCAATAGCTATGGCTTTTATTTGATGTTTAGTAACTAAATGTTTAATAGTTGCGGCAGACTCTGTTAATTTTTTTTGTGGTTCGTGCGGATAGATGTTCGTGTTTTCTAGTAATTTTCCTTGCTCATCTAAACACACTACTTTGCAACCTGTTCTAAAGCCAGGGTCTATAGCCATTACAGACTTTTGGCCTAGCGGTGCTGCCAATAAAAGTTGTCTGGCGTTTTCTGCAAAAACACGAATGGCTTCATCGTCTGCTTTATTTTTGGTGAACACCCTGGTTTCGGTTTCCATAGAAGGAGCCAATAATCTTTTGTATCCGTCTTTAATAGCGAGCTCAACTTGTTCGGCACTACTATTGTTTGCTAGTAAAAATTGTTTGTTTAAAATTTCAATCGCAAGCTCTTCTTCAGGTGCCAATTCGAGTGAAACAAAAAGTTCTTTTTCTGCTCTGCGCATGGCTAGAATACGGTGAGAAGGCGCGTCTTTAATGGGTTCGGACCAATCGTAGTAATCTTTGTATTTAATGGCTTGCTCTTCTTTGCCTTTCATTAATTTACTTTTGAAATGGCCTTTATTTAAAAACAAATCTCTCAGATGTGCTCTTGCTTCTGCATTTTCTGCAATGCTTTCTGCAATAATATCTCTTGCACCTTGCAATGCTTCTTCCATATTGTTGACTCCTTTTTCGGTATCAATAAATTTTGAAGCAGCAGCATCGAGGTCGATGGCATTTTGTTCAAAGATTAACAGCGCTAATGGTTCTAGTCCTTTTTCTTTTGCAACACTTGCTTTGGTTTTTCTTTTAGGTTTATAAGGCAAATAAATATCTTCTAAAGCAGACATAGTTTCTGCTGCATTTATTTTTTCGATTAGTTCGGGACTTAGCTTACCTAATTCTTCTAAAGATTTTAGAATGGCTTCTCTGCGTTTATCTAAATCTCTTAATTGAGTGATGCGATCTCTAATGGCCGAAACCTGCACCTCGTCTAAGGTTCCGGTTACTTCTTTTCTGTACCGAGCAATAAATGGAATGGTTGCGCCTTCATCTAATAATTCGACAGTAGCGTTTACTTGTTTGGCTAAAACGCCTAATTCTTTTGCAATTTTATGTTGATGTAAATTCATATTCGTTGTAAATTCTTATGGCAGCAAATTAAATAAAAAAAGAGTGACTACAAGCCACTCTTTTAAAATTAATCAATTAAATATTTTTTTATTTTCTTGCGTACATTACTTCTTTTACTGCCGCAATTATTTTGGTAGGGTTCGGTAAATATTCTTCAATTAAAGTAGGTGCGTAAGGCAATGGAACGTCTCCGCCCATCACTCTTAAAATCGGAGCATCTAAATAATCGAATGCATCTTTTTGTACTTTAAAAGTAACCTCTGTAGCAATAGAACCCAATGGCCAAGACTCTTCAATAAATACCATTCTATTGGTTTTCTTTACAGAGTTAATCACGGTATCGTAATCTATTGGACGAACACTTCTTAAATCAATTACTTCGGCGCTAATGCCTTCGTTTGCTAATAAATCGGCAGCAGCCATTACCACTTTCACCATTTTACCAAAGCTCACCAAGGTAACATCGCTTCCTAATCTTTTTATATCGGCAACGCCAATTGGAATATAATATTCTTCTTCGGGTACATGTCCTTTGTCGCCATACATTTGTTCCGACTCCATAAAAATTACAGGATCTGGATCAATGATAGCAGATTTTAAAAGACCTTTTGCATCGTATGGATTAGAAGGTACTACTACTTTTAAACCAGGGCAGTTTGCATACCAGTTTTCAAAACATTGCGAATGTTGTGAACTTAACATACCGGCACTTCCTGTTGGTCCACGAAAAACAATTGGCACCGGAAATTGACCGCCACTCATCGACATCATTTTTGCTGCAGCATTGATCACTTGATCAATCGCTACCAACGAAAAGTTAAAAGTCATGAATTCTATTACCGGAATTAATCCGTTCATAGCAGCGCCAACGCCAATACCTGCAAAACCTAATTCCGAAATTGGGGTATCAATTACACGCTTCTCGCCAAATTCTTCTAGCATGCCTTGGCTTACTTTATAGGCACCATTATATTCAGCTACTTCTTCTCCCATTAAGAAAATGCGTTCATCTTTACGCATTTCTTCATTTAAGGCTTCTCTAAGTGCTTCTCTGAATTGTATTTCTCTCATAATCAGTAATTTGTGTATTGCTTGCAATTAGCAATAGGCAAATATAATATTAATGATAAACTAAATGAAAAATCGAATTGATTAGTTTGAGTTTAGCTAATTTGATTCGTCTTCGGGCTCTTCGGCTTGTGGAATTTCGAATGTTGCATCTTCAAAATTGTGCTTGACAAAATTACACCAACTACAATCTTTTTTACCACAACCGGTATTAAATTCTTGATTCATTATTTTACCATAAACAGTTTCAATTTGTTTGCTCACCATGGCCACATCTGCTGGCAGAATCATAATCTTTGATTTTGTATAGACATCTTTTACAGGCTCCACAAAATCAAATTCGGTACTGATCACATTCCAATCGCTTACTTTATAATTATCAATTAAAATTTTATAAAAAACAGCTTGCCTCCAATAGTCTCCACCGTTAGGATCTTTTTCTGTTGGGCCATCCATTTTCTTTTTCGCATTTTCGTAAGAGCCCGTTTTGTAATCCACCACATTAACATCTCTTCCAAAAAATTCTATTTTATCAATCATCCCTTTAATGGGAATACCATTTACTTCTACATTATTAATATTTTTTTCTAATGCAACTATTTTATGCCAATGGTTAATGTATCTATGGTAATAAGCAGGTATTATTTTATGACCATATTCTGTTCTGCGTTCAAATTGTTCTTTGGTAAAGGCTTCTCTATTCTTTAGCATATACCAGTCAAAGTCGTTAATTAACTGGCTTTGATCCGGAAAGTCATTACCCTCTGGAAGTGGTCTAAAGTATTTTTCTAAGGCCCAATGTATAGCAGAGCCAAAGGTCATGGTTTCGTTTTTACCATTCGGTACTTGCACCAAATTTTGAAAATAAAATTTGAGAGGGCAACTTAAATAATTATTTAAATGTGTTACACTCAAACTATAATTGGCTAATCTACTTTTCACCCATTCGGAGTCAATGGCAGAAGTACTAACGGGCGCATCTTCATTATTAAAATTCAAAGAAAAGAAATCTACCAACTCATTTGCGGCTACCATTTTATTTTGTTCTTTAATATTTGCGCTACTGATAATTTCACTCACAAACAAACTGCGTTCAACTGGTTTGTTTTTTAGGTCTTGTGAAACATAAGAAATTTGTAAATGTGCTTTTGCTCGGGTAATGGCTACATAAAATAAACGCCTCAATTCTTCCTGTTTTTCGGCCTCTGTAGCGCTCTGAAATAAGGTATCTGGAATCTTGTAGCTGTTACTTCTACCGCGTTTGCCTTCCCAAACACCTTTGTTTGCACCAATTAAAAAAACATATTCAAACTCTAACCCTTTAGAACCATGGCAGGTTAAAAAGTTTACGCCATTTTCGTTGAATAATATTTTATTGAGCTCTAAAGACAAATCATTTTCTTTTAATAAATCAATTTTTTCGATAAAATCTTTTAAACCTAAAGATGGATTTTTTCGAGATTCTTCTTTTAAGAAATTAAACAAAGAAGAGAGCACTTGCATGTACCAAGTTTTTTCGTTTGATTTTAATATGTAAGCTAAAATACCTCCCCTTGTAATTATTTTTTCAAATAAATTTTGCAAGGTAATATTCACAGACTCTTTAATGTAATATTCTAGATCTGCACTCAGTGTTTTCATGGCAGCAGTCGAAGCGGGCTCAAACATGTCGGCCTGCTTGGCGTTCAGCTCGTTTAACAATCTCCTTACGGCAGTCTTATCTTTTCTATTTTGATAATTATGTTGATTGGCTGCTACTGTTATTTTTGCAATATCGATGGGGTTAATGGCAAAAAAATCGTAGTGTAATATTTGAAATAAAATTTCTTCTCCACTGTATGGGATATCTGTTTCTAATGCAATGTATCGAAGAATATTTAATATTTTTTGTGCAAAGGGAATTGTTAAAATATTAACTTTCTTTTTAGTAGTAACCGGAATATTTTTTTCTTGGAAATAGCGAGCTAATTCTTCGCCTGCTTGATGTTCTTTATAAATAATGGCAATTTCTTTCGGAGCAATTTTTTGCTGAAAAATTAATTGCGCCACTTGTTCGGTAATATCGGCAAATTCGGCAATGGGATTTTCGTATTCAATAATGGCTGGTTCAATAATTAGGTCTTTATAATCTTTATGACTAGCAATTAACTCTTTGCTTAGGCCAGGCATTTGGATGCGCTCTTTATTAATGCCTATAAGGTTTTTAGCAAGATCTAAGATGTTTTGCGTAGAACGATAATTGTTCTCTAGCATAATGGTTGCCAGTGTTTGCGGATACCATTTAGTGTAATTGATTAAGTTCTCCACGCTAGCCCCTTGAAACCTAAAAATGGATTGGTCGTCGTCGCCCACCACAAATACATTGGGTTCTTCCCAATAATTAACTAATAAACGAATCAATTCATTTTGCGATCCACTGGTATCTTGAAACTCATCAATTAAAAAATAATGAAAGCGTTCTTGGTAATTCAACAAGAAGTTTTCATCTGTTTGAAAAGCTTGTAATATCCAAGTAATCATATCGTCAAAATCATAACGGGCAGCTTGTTTCATCAGCTCGCTATAATTATTAAACTCTGCGGCAGCGGCTTTTAATAATTCAATTTTATCAACCTCGTCTTGAAAGGCAGGTTTAAAATCACCTTTTTTATTTTCTTTGCGGTTACTTTGGTAACAAAACTTTTTAAAGTATTCCGAACCTTCTTCTGCGTTTTTAATTTCTTCAATATAGGCATCTGCTTTTTCTTGAATTAATTGCGCGCTCCAATTTTCTTTTTTCATAATAGAAAAAAGTTCCATGAGTCGCTTAATTTCGAAGTAAACATCGCCTCTGTAGCGCTTTAAAGGATTGCCTGCTTTGAGGTTATGTATGAGTTTTCGGAATAAATCAATTTTCTCTAAATCAGAAATGGCCTCTAAATTTAATTTACCAAATCGGGTTAAATTTTCTTGAATAATATCATTACAAAAAGAATGGAAGGTGTGAATATTTACACGGTAGGCATCTGGTCCAATAAATTCGAATAATCTTTTGCGCATGGCAATGGCGCCCGCATCGGTATAGGTTAAGCATAAAATATTATGAGCTTGCGTATCGGTGTTTAATAAAATGGTACCAATGCGTGCAGCTAAGATTTGTGTTTTTCCTGTTCCCGGACCAGCGATTACTAAAACAGGCCCATCAATTTGCTCTACCGCTTTTTTTTGCGATGGATTTAAATCGGCTAATGCTTTTAAAAATTGCTCGTTATGTTTAATGGTTTCTTTATTCATGATGCGCTTGCTGCTATGGTATTAATATAATGATAAATTCAAATTTAACAAAGCGCTTTGTCAATTTGGGTCGAAACAAAAAAAGGCATAAAAAAAGCTAATTCGCTTTTATAAAACGTGATGAATAGTGATTCTTATCGGTAAGAATGTTTATAAAATAAATGCCATTTTCGAGGAGACTTGCATCAAGCTTCCAAATAGTACCCTCTCGAATAATCGCCATTTTTTGAACTTGACCGAGCGTGTTAAGGATGGAAAATGTTGCTTCTTCGTCGGGGATGTTTATGGTAAAAGTTGAGGTTACTGGGTTGGGGGTGATATTTACAGTTAATTTCTTATTGGAATCTACCGAAACGAAAAGATACTGATGTTCTTTACATACATTTGTTGAGGAAAAATAAAAAGGATAAGTTAAGAAATCACTAATTCCATAATTTAAGGTGTCATAAGAGAAACATTCTAAATCGTTAGATGCTCCAATCCAAATCCTCCTGAATATAGAATTAGATAACAAACCTGATAATGTTCCTATTCCTTCTATTATAACTCCAACCCCCTCTTGAAGGCCTAATAATTTATTTGAATCACCAACATATGTTACAGTTCGTGTAATTCCATAAGGATCAATTAAAGTATCAATTTTAAACACATAGGTGGAATCGCTTGTGTTATGTTGTTTTGTGCTTGGATAAAGATCACCAAGTTTTAAGTTAAAATCATATAATAATTGATCGGAAGTTGTATCTGAAATTTGGTTTCGAAAATATACTTTCTTGTTTAATTTGTCATTGCGAATATATCCTGTCAAAGCAGTGAAACTAGTTGAATTTATTATTCGTATGGGGTCGTATATGATACCATATGCGCTTCCTTTGAAATAAATACTTCTATAGGACAATCCGTTTATTATATGATTTGTACTATCAAACATTGTACCTTCAACATATTGGCTTACGCATGTTTCGCAATCTTTTGTATAATGTTTTTCATTCCAATGATAATTTGAATCCGGGAAATCCGCAGTAAGTTGAGCTTTACTAATTAAAGCTAAGCAAAGTAGTGGAATGAGCAAAAGATGTTTAAGCTTCATATTCTAAAGTTAATAAAAATTGCACATAAAAAAAGTCCTACCGAAGCAGGACTTTTTAGCAATCAATATAACGGATATTGAAGGATTTTAGATTAACTACAGCCTCCTTGTGTACCGCAGTTTAAGCATTTGTAACAAGTTGCAGAACGAACCATAATGTGTCCGCAATTGCCACATGCTGGTGCATCTGATTGTACACCACCAGAGATATCAAATGCTGGTTTAGCGTTTGCGTATTCTGTATTGCTTACTTCTGCTTTAGGAGCTGGTGCTACTGTTTTAGGTGCCATTTGATTACTTGCATCTGGATTCACATCTTCATCAATTAATTGAGGGTTACCAATCACTGCATTTTGTTCGGTGATTACATGCACTAAATCTGTTCTGTTTAAGTATTCATAACCTAACAAACGGAAGATATAATCTATGATCGAAGTTGCGCTCTTGATGTTTGCATGTCCTGCAACCATACCAGATGGTTCGAAACGAGTGAAAGCAAATTTATCAACGAACTCTTCTAAAGGCACACCGTATTGTAAACCAACCGAAATAGCGATAGCAAAACAGTTCATTAATGAACGGAAGGTTGCCCCTTCTTTGTGCATATCGATAAAGATTTCTCCTAATGTTCCATCTTCGTATTCACCGGTACGCACATAAATGGTTTGCCCACCCACGGCTGCTTTTTGTGTAAAGCCTTGGCGTTTACCTGGCATACTTTTCTTCTCTACTACGCTAGAAAGTTGGCGTTTGAACGAAGTATCTTTAGAACGCTCTAAGATTGCTCTTGCAGCTTCTAATACTTGCTCTGGCGTAAGATCACTTAGTCTAACATTTGCAGCTTCGCCGAGTACTTCTTCAACCGTTTCTAATTTATCGTCTGAAGATGCTTTAGTAGATAATGGCTGAGATAATTTACAACCATCTCTGTAAAGTGCATTTGCTTTTAAGCCTAACTCCCAACTTAATTGGTAGCAATCTTTCATTTCTTCAACAGATGCCTCGTTTGGTAAGTTGATGGTTTTTGAAATCGCACCCGATAAGAATGGTTGTGCAGCAGCCATCATTTTAATGTGACCATGTGCATGAATGTATCTTTCGCCAATTGATCCGCAACGATTTGCACAATCAAATATTGGATAGTGTTCTTCTTTTAAATAAGGTGCACCTTCAATCGTCATGGTTCCACAAACAAAAGTGTTTGCTTCTGCGATTTGATTTTTAGAAAATCCTAAGGCTTGTAATAAATTAAAGTTTGGAGAATTGTATTGCTCTGGTTTAAATCCTAAACGCTTGATGCAATCTTCGCCTAATGCCCAAATGTTAAATCCAAAACTAATTTCGAATGCCGAAACCATTCCTTTATCTACTCTTTCTAAATCGTCTTGCGTAAATCCTTTGGCAGCTAATGAATCAAAGTTAATGTGCGGTGCACCTTTGATAGTTGCATAACCTTTTGCATAGTTTACAATAGTTTCAATTTGATGCTCGTCGTAACCTAAGTTTCTTAAAGCAGCAGGAACTGCCAAGTTGATGATTTTGAAATAACCACCACCCGATAATTTTTTAAATTTCACTAAAGCGAAATCTGGCTCGATACCGGTAGTATCGCAATCCATTACTAAACCAATTGTTCCTGTTGGAGCAATTACAGTTGTTTGTGCATTGCGGTAACCATGTTTCTCGCCTAATTCTACTGCTTTATCCCAAGCATTACATGCTGCAGATAATAAATAATCTGGGCAATATTTTGGATCAATTCCGATAGGCGCAATTTCTAAACCTTCGTATGCATCAGTTGTATTGTATGCTGCATAACGGTGATTACGCATTACACGCATCATGTGGTTTTTATTTTCTTGGTATTTGCTGAAAGTGCCTAATTCTCTAGCCATTTCAGCTGAAGTTGCGTATGCAACACCCGTCATGATAGCCGTAATTGCTCCACCAATTGCACGGCCTTTATCGCTATCGTAAGGAATACCAGCAACCATTAACATAGAACCTAAGTTGGCATAACCTAAGCCTAAAGTTCTATAGTCGTATGATAATTGTGCTACTTCTTTTGAAGGGAACTGCGCCATTAATACAGAAATTTCTAACACCATGGTCCAGATTCTGCAAATGTGTTCGAATCCTTTTACATCAAACTCTAACGTTTTTTCGTTAAAGAAATGGCGAAGGTTTACAGAGGCTAAATTACAAGCAGTATTATCTAAGAACATGTATTCAGAACATGGGTTAGAAGCGTTGATGCGACCACCTTCTGGACATGTATGCCATTCGTTAATTGTGGTATCGTATTGTACTCCTGGATCTGCACAAGCCCAAGCAGCAAATGCAACATCGTTCCATAATTTTTCTGAAGGAATTGAACCAATTGGCTTACCCGATGTACGCGCAATTAAATCCCAATTTTTACCTTCTTTTAATGCATGGAAAAAAGTATTTGGAATTCGAATAGAGTTATTAGAGTTTTGGCCAGCTACTGTACGGTAAGCTTCTCCTTCGTAATCTGAAGAATAACCAGCTGCAATTAATGCCGCAACTTTTTTCTCTTCTTCTACTTTCCAGTTTACAAAACTTTCAATTTCTGGATGGTCTAAGTCTAAGCAAACCATTTTAGCTGCACGACGTGTGGTACCACCCGATTTAATTGCTCCCGCTGCGCGGTCACCAATTTTCAAGAAAGAGATTAATCCAGAAGAGTGACCTCCACCAGATAATTTTTCGCTTTCGCCTCTAATTTTAGAGAAGTTGGTACCAACACCCGATCCGTATTTAAAAATTCTTGCTTCGCGAACCCATAAGTCCATGATACCGCCTTCGTTTACCAAGTCATCATCAACTGATAAAATAAAACAAGCATGTGGCTGTGGTCTTTCGTAAGCAGAAGTAGATTTGCTTAATTTTTCTGTTTTAGGATCTACGTAGTAGTGTCCTTGTGGTTTACCAGTAATTTGGTAAGAGCTATGTAAGCCTGTATTGAACCATTGTGGCGAGTTTGGTGCCGCTAATTGTCCAACAATGGTATAAACTAATTCATCGTAAAAAACTTGTGCATCGTCATTAGTTGCAAAATAACCATAACGTTTTCCCCAGTCCATCCAGCAATTTGCCATACGGTGTGCCACTTGTTTGATAGATCTTTCACCCCCTAAAGAACCATCTGCTTGAGGCACGCCAGCTTTACGGAAATATTTTTGAGCTAAAATATCCGTTGCTACTTGTGACCATGTGTTTGGTACTTCTACATCATTCATTTCAAACACTGCATCACCTGCAGGATTTCTAATAACGGATGTTCTTTTTTCGTAGGTAAATAAATCGTAAGCTGTTAAGCCTTTTTTTGTGAAAAATCTGTCGACTTTCATTCCTTTTGCTGTTGTCTCTTTTTTGCTCATTGGGGTATGGTATTAAAAAATTAAAAATTGATTAAAAAAAATATTGGGGGTTTTTCATCAAATTTAAACTTTAGTATAGCTGCTGTCAAAAATGAGTTTTCCACACTGCAGCTAATAAAACAGCACCTAATAAACAAGATGCATATAAATAGCTGTTTATTAGGGGCTAATGTCTGTGGAAAAGAATTAAAATTGCGGTAAAAGCAGCCGAAATTTGTAATTTTTCTAACTACTTGATAACGCTTACTTTAATCGTATTGGTCCGTCCACTTCGGCCAATTGGCGTGCTGGCAGTATTCACAATTACCTGTCCTTTTTTAACCAATTTGGTTTTTTTCAGTATGCCGTTTACATCTAAAATAGTTTGATCGGTACTGACAAATTTATCGTAGAAATAACCCCTTACTCCCCAAACTAAACTGAGGGTACATAACAAAGATTGGTTAGTGGTAAAAATAAGGGTTAAAGCTTTGGGCCGGTGACTGGAAATTTTAAAGGCAGTATAACCAGAGTGAGTCATGGAAGCAATGCCTACGGCATCGTTTTGTTGTGCAATGATACAGGCAGTATAACAAACCGTATCCGATAAAAAAGTTGGAGAACTTTTTGCCGGGCTGTGCATTTGCTCATAGGGGTAACTGGTACTTTCTACTTTATGAATGATTTGTTGCATGGCAGCAATAACTTCTACAGGATAAGCACCCACAGAGGTTTCTCCACTTAACATAACTGCATCGGCGCCATCTAATACAGAGTTGGCTACATCGTTTACTTCTGCACGAGTTGGTCTGGCATTGGTAATCATACTCTCCATCATTTGAGTAGCAATAATTACGGGCTTAGCTTGTTCCATGCATTTTTTAGCAATCATTTTTTGAATAATTGGTAAATCTTCCATCGGACATTCCACCCCTAGATCACCTCTGGCAACCATCACCCCATCGGTTGCGGCAATAATCGCATCAATATTTTTTAAGGCTTCGGGCTTTTCAATTTTAGCAATTACCCTCGATGTGCTTCCGCGTTTTTTAATAATTTCTTTTAATTCAATAATATCTTTCGTTTCTCTTACAAAAGATAATCCGATCCACTCGATATTGTGTTTCAATATAAAGTCTAAATCTTTTAAGTCTTTAGGTGTTAAACTTGGAATAGAAACTTTGGTGTCGGGTAAATTCACTCCTTTGTTGGAAGATAAAATACCACCATAAATCACCTTTACTTTAACAGCATCTTTTTTATTTGATTCAATTACTTTGAATTGTAATTTACCATCATCTAATAAAATAGTTTCGCCTGCTTTTACATCTTTAGGAAATGCCTGGTAAGAAATATAAAGCTTCTCGCCATTGCCAATGCAGGCTTTGGTGGTCATTGTTAAAATTTGATTCTTCTTTAAAAGCACGCCATTGTTTTCCATTTCGCCAACCCTAATTTTTGGGCCTTGTAAATCGGCAAGAATTCCTACGTGTGTTTTATGTTTTTTATTGATCTCTCGAATGGTTTGAATTAATTTTAACAAGTCTTCGTGTTTACCATGAGAAAAATTAATTCTGCAGATATCCATTCCAGCTTTAATCATTTTCAACAAAACTTCTTTCGAAGAAGAAGCTGGACCTAATGTTGCAACAATCTTTGTTCTATTGTGGTAATTTTTCATGAAATATTGGATTCAAATATTGGTTGAATGTACAGCAAATTATTCTTCAAAATTAACTTTTTTATTTGAAAGTGTAAAAAGTACACTTAGAATATTAAAAAATTATCCTTTGATTTTAAGGAATTAGGGTCAATCGCATAGGCCGTTTGAATAATTTCTATTTGATTCAAAGCTTTTATAAAGTCTTTTTCGTCTTGTTTATTCATTTCTGGAGTGCAAAGCATAAAAAAGTCTATTTCTTTAATTTCGGGCGCGAGAAAACCGCTGGTGGCATTATTGGGTAATAAATAAAGATCGCCCTCAATGGCTTCTATTTTATGCCTAAAAGAAGCTATATCAAAGCGTTCACCTTGGTCGTTAAAAATGGGCAAATCTTTTTCTTCTCTAATAAATTGAAGGCCTAAATACTTATTAATAAACCAACAAAGTCGATAATCTCGACAAGCAGCCGCAATGCCAATAAGGCTAAAGTCGTACTCGGGTTCTATTCTTAAGATTTTTTTGCTCAACTTATTGCGTTTTAATTTGTCTAAAATATAAAAAAACCATACTATTGACAAAATAAACGCTCAAAATAGCGCTGAAATCAAGGAAAAAATAAAAGTTTGATTATTTGTTATAATATTTTTTTCTTTGCACTAAATTAGTAAAACCTTAAAAATTAAAATTATGTCAGATATTGCATCAAGAGTAAAGGCAATTATTGTAGAAAAATTAGGTGTTGATGAAAGTGAAGTTACACCAGAAGCAAGTTTTACAAACGACTTAGGTGCCGATTCATTGGACACTGTAGAGTTAATCATGGAATTCGAAAAAGAATTTAACGTAGCTATTCCAGACGAACAAGCTGAAACTATCGGTACTGTTGGTCAAGCAGTTTCTTATTTAGAAAAAAACGTTAAGTAAATCTTAATGGAACTTAAAAGAGTAGTAGTTACAGGGTTGGGAGCACTAACTCCGCTCGGCAATACTGTTCCAGAATTCTGGAATAATTTGATCGCCGGAGTTAGTGGAGCCGGCCCTATTACTCGTTTCGATGCTTCCAAATTCAAAACACAATTTGCTTGTGAATTGAAAAATTTCAATCCGGAAGATTTCATGGATAGAAAAGAAGCTAGAAAGCTCGATCCTTTTGTACAATATGCTATGGCATCTGTCGATGAGGCGGTAAAAGATGCAAAGATTGATTTTACTACCTTAAATCCTGATAGAGCCGGAGTAATTTGGGGTTCAGGTATTGGTGGTTTAAGAACATTCATAGACGAAATTACAGAATTCAACAAAGGAGATGGTACGCCAAGGTTCAATCCATTTTTTATTCCTAAAATGATTATAGATATTGCTCCAGGGCATATCTCTATAAAATATGGCCTCAGGGGGCCAAACTTTGCAACCGTTTCTGCTTGCGCATCTTCCACTAACGCAATTATCGATGCTTATAATTATATAAGATTAGGTATGGCCGATTTAATGGTGACTGGCGGTTCAGAAGCAGGTGTGAACGAAGCGTCGGTTGGTGGTTTTAATGCCATGCACGCGCTTTCTACCCGAAATGATTCTCCAACAACAGCATCCAGACCATTCGATCTCGACAGAGAAGGGTTTGTTATTGGTGAAGGTGCTGGTGCATTGATATTAGAAGAATACCAACATGCTATTAATCGCGGTGCCACTATTTATGCAGAAATTGCAGGTGGTGGAATGTCTGCAGATGCAAATCACATTACAGCTCCTCATCCAGAAGGTTTAGGCGCATTAAATGTTATGAAAAATGCATTGAGCGATGCAAACATGACCCCGCAAGATATTGATTACATTAATGTTCACGGCACCTCAACTCCGCTAGGAGATATTAGTGAAGCTACTGCAATTATTAGGTTATTTGGAGATAGAGCATTTGAAGTTAACATTAGTTCTACAAAATCGATGACTGGCCATTTACTTGGAGCTGCAGGTGTTATCGAAACAATCGCATCTATTTTATCTGTTAAAAATAATATTGTTCCCCCAACAATTAATCATTTTACAGACGACCCTCAATTTGATCCTCGTTTAAATCTTACTTTTAACAAAGCACAACACAGAGAAGTTCGCGCTGCACTGAGTAATACTTTTGGTTTCGGTGGACATAATGCTTCTGTAATTGTAAAAAAGGTTGACTAATTTCTTAACGATCATTTTTTTTATTTTTCTCAATAAGTCTAGTTCCTTTAGGAAGGCACAATCTGATTTTATATGCCAATAGGTTTTTTAAAATTATATACATCTGTTGATCGCAAAGAACTTCAAGCATTAAGAAATATTCTTGGCTTCATTCCGGCAAACCATGCGCTTTACCGATTGGCATTAAGACACAAATCTGTTGCTAATGATATCAATAATAAAGGCATAAAAAATAGCAACGAACGATTAGAGTTTTTAGGAGATGCCATATTGGGCTCGGTTGTAGCCGAAGTGCTTTTTAAAAAATTTCCATATAAAGATGAAGGATTTTTAACAGAAATGCGTTCAAAGCTTGTTAACCGAGCACACCTTAATCAATTGTCTAAAAAAATGGGCATTGCAGATTTAATTAATTACGATGCAAAAATAACCAATCAAGCAAATAAAAACTCCTCACTTTTTGGTGATGCGTTTGAAGCTTTGATAGGTGCAATTTATTTAGATAAAGGCTATCTCGTAACACAAAGATTTATTATCAATAGAATTTTGAATACGCATGTTGATATAGCTAGATTAGCAGAAACAGAGTCGAACTACAAGAGCAGGTTATTGGAGTGGGCGCAAAAAGAAGGGAAAGAAGTTGTGTTCGAAGTGATCGAAGACAAATCGCTAGGACAGTCGCGCTTGTTCAGTATAAGGGCTATGGTAGATGGTATTGATACCGGATTAGGCCAAGATTACAGCAAAAAAAACGCAGAAAAAAATGCAGCTGAAAAATCATGTCAATATTTAAATATTTAATATGAGAAAAATAGCAGGCGCCATATATTTATTTTATAGTCTGTCTGTTTTTTTTGCCGTCATGTTTTTGCTGTTACCATTTTTTTTACTCTTCAGCTTATTGCCTTCAAAAATTTCTTATCCATTATTATTTTCATGCATTCGCCTGTGGTCTTGGATTACGATGATATTTATTTTTATTAAAATTAATATCCGTAAAAACCCTAACTGGGATAAACATACATCTTATATATATATTGGAAACCATGGTTCGTATTTAGATGCACCGGCTGTAATACTTTCTACGCCTACTATTTTCAAGCCATTAGGGAAAATAGAAATGGCAAAGTTTCCAGTATTTGGATGGATCTATAAAAAAATGGTCATCATGGTAGACCGAAGAGATAAAGAAAGTAGGGCGGCAAGTGTGACTGCTTTGAAAGCAGAATTAAATGCGGGTATGTCTATTCTTTTATTTCCAGAAGGCACCATGAATACTTCTGAATTAATGCTTAAAGATTTTTATGATGGCGCGTTTAAAATTTCTATAGAAACGCAAACACCCATTGCCCCCATGTTATTACTAAATGCAAGAAAAATGCTTCCTCGTAAACACCCTTTTATGTTCAGCCCGGGAGTTTTACAGGTTATTTGTGCAGATATTATTTCGCCAGAAAACTATACGATGGACGACGTGGAGGCTTATAAACAAGTAGTTTTTAATGCGATGAATAATCAACTCATCCAGTTTCAGCATAATGACAAAATCGACTAAAGTTCACCTTTCCTTATTTCTTGTTTCCTTAATTTATGCAGCAACTTTTTCTATTGCAAAAGAGGTAATGCCATATTATATTAAGCCTATGGGCCTTATAACCATTAGGGTTTGGGGCGCTGTTTCCTTATTATGGGTCACCCATTTTTTGTTTGTAAAAGAATCAATTTACGGTAAGAAAGATTTTTTAATGTTGTTAAAATGCGCAGTGTTTGGAGTAGCCGCAAACATGCTTTTATTTTTTAAGGGCTTAGCCATTACCACACCAATTAACGCTGCTATTTTAATGGTAACTACGCCACTATTTGTGGCATTCTTTTCTTTCTTTTTGTTAAACGAGAAAGTCACTAAATTAAAAGTAATTGGTTTATGTTTTGGTGTTTTTGGCGCTATATTATTATTACTTGGTCCGTCGCTATCATTTAATTCTAGTACCTTATGGGGTGATGTAATGGTAATGACCAACGCAATTATTTATGCCTATTATTTAATTATTGCCAAACCCTTACTCCATAAATATTCACCGCTTACCGTTATAAAATGGACTTTCTTTTTCGGAGGCTTACTTGTCATTCCATTTGGATTTACTGAATTAAAAGAAGTGCAATGGCAAGCCATTCCGAACAGCATTTGGTCTGCTATTATTTTCTTAATTATAGGAGCTACTTATATCACCTATGTATTAAATGCTTGGGCATTAAGAAATGCGAATGCTACTTTAGTGGGTGCTTATATTTATTTGCAACCCGTTTTAGCTACTATCATTGCAGTTTCTATCGGAAAAGACAGCCTTACCTTACCAAAAGTATTGTTTTCATTATTGATTTTTATCGGCGTTTATTTGGTTGGGCTTCCAAATGATGCGAAAAGTAAAATTTGATAATACTTAATTTTCTATCTTTATAAAAAAAAATCAAAATGATTAAATCAATGACTGGCTATGGTTTAGCCACCACAGAGTATGAAAACAAAAAAATCAATGTTGAAATAAGATCATTGAATAGCAAGTTTTTAGAGCTCTTGGTAAAATTGCCCAAGATTTATAATGATAAAGAAAATGTATTGAGAACAATTTGTGGTAAACAAATTGAGAGAGGAAAAGCCTCGGTAATTTTAGTTATTGAAAATACCAGCGAAGAAGTTACTGGAAATGCTACTTTAAATATCCCATTATTTAAAACTTATTACGGACAATTAAGTGATTTAGCCAAATCATTAAATGCGGAAAATGCAAATATTTTTCAGGAAACATTAAAAATTTCGGAAGTATGGAATACTAAGCAAGCCGAAGTAAATGAGCAAGAATGGGAAGTCATCAATGCTACATTTTTAAAGGCATTGGCGGCTTTTAATACTTTTAGAATTGACGAAGGAAATGTATTGGCAAATGATATGTCGGCTAGGGTTCAATTAATAAACGATAGCATTTTAGCAGTAGAAAAATTAGAAGTTGCTAGAGTGCCTGCTATTAAAGAAAAAATAGAACAGTTATTAAAGGATACAGTAGGTGCTATCAATATTGATCAAAACAGATTAGAGCAAGAACTGATTTTTTATGCCGAAAAATATGATATTACTGAAGAGAAAATAAGGTTAAGAAGCCATTGTGATTATTTTCTTTCTATCATGAAAGAAGCAGAATCAAATGGAAAAAAATTAGGATTTATAGCACAAGAAATAGGAAGAGAAATAAATACGATGGGTTCGAAAGCAAATGATGCAAACATTCAAAAGATTGTAGTTGGCATGAAAGACGAACTGGAAAAGATTAAAGAACAATTATTAAATATTTTATAAGGAATGGATTCGGGTAAATTAATCATATTTTCTGCACCATCTGGCGCTGGCAAAACCACCATCGTGAGGCATTTACTAGCAAAATTTCCAAATTTGAGTTTTTCGATCTCGGCAACTACGCGTCCTATTAGAGGTACAGAAGTGAATGGCCACGATTATTATTTTATTTCTAAGGAAGAGTTTTTACATAAAGTGGCAAAGCATGAATTTGCAGAATTCGAAGAAGTATATGCGGGCACTTATTATGGCACACTTGTTAAAGAGATACAAAGAATTTGGTCAGAAGATAAACAGGTGGTTTTTGATTTAGATGTTCAAGGTGGCTTAAGATTAAAAAAGAAATTTGGCGCAAATGCTTTGGCTATTTTTGTAATGCCGCCATCGGTTGAAGTGTTAGCAGAAAGATTAAGTGATAGGGCAACAGATTCGCCAGCAAAAATTGAGGAGCGAATGGCAAAAGCAAAAATAGAATTATCATTTGCTAAGGATTTTGATATTACTTTACCAAATAACGAATTAAGTGTTGCCTGTGCCGAGGCTGAAAAAATAGTAAGCGATTTTTTAAATAAAAAGGATTAATATATGAATATTGGTTTATTCTTCGGTTCGTTTAATCCAATCCACATCGGACATCAAATTATTGCGCAGTATTTGCTGGAGTTTACCGAATTAGAACAAATATGGATCATTGTATCGCCTCAAAACCCTTTAAAAGACCCAGATTCATTGATTCATGCCTATGATCGTTTAGAGATGTGCAAATTGGCATTCGAAGATCAAGACGCGATACAAGTCAAAGATATTGAGCTTCATTTACCACAGCCATCTTATACCATAGATACCTTAACTTATTTAAAAGAAAAATATACAGCGCATCAATTCTCCTTAATTATGGGCGAAGATAATTTATTGAGTTTACCAAAATGGAAAAACTATGAATTGTTGTTAAGAGATTATCACTTGTATGTTTATCCACGCACGGGAAGTGCAACCTCTATATTACACAACCATCCTCATGTGCATCTTACGGCAACACCTAAGATGGAAATATCTGCAAGTTTTATTCGCAACGCTATTAAAGAAGGAAAATCGATGCAATACTTTTTAGATAAAAAAGTATTTGATTTTATTCAAGCTAAAAACCTATATAAGTTATAAGCTATCATTTTTGCTTTTTCCCATTTTGTCGTATTGCGCTAAATTATATCGATCAATGGTATTGATTAATTGTTTAGCATAGATTTTGCTTGAAGCGTATCCAGCGCGTTGTAGGCCCTTAGCCCAATGAATATAGTCTTGTTGGTCGTACTTAAATAAAAAGCTGTATTTTTTATTCTTACTTAAGAAACTACTGCGATCTTTGTAGGCTTCTTCTACCGTATTGTATTTTCTAAAACAATAATTTTTTTTGTTGCCATTTCTATAAAATCTTTTCCCGTTCCAATTACTAGAACACCTTACACCAAAATGATTATTGGCTTTCATAGCTAATTGACTAGTACCATTAGCCGATTCGTGCAATGCTTGCGCCAATGTAATGCTGGCAGGAATGCCAGTCGATTGCATTTCAAAAATAGCTAGCTCGTGGTATTTAGCAATGTATTTTTCTGCAGCTGTAACTTTAGTTTGTGCGGCTGAAATTACTGGAAACAGGGCAATAAGAAGGAATAAATATTTTTTCATTTATTTTTTTCTTGCAATTAATAGTCCATCCCTAATTGGGAATAAAACATTTTCAACTCTTTCATCTGATTGAACAAAAGCATTAAAATTTAAAATAGCTTGGGTGTCTTTATCTATTTTTTTTAATTCTGCCACTACTTTTCCACTCCACAATACATTGTCTGCAATAATATATCCACCCGGATTAACATGATCAATAATCATATCATAATATTGCTGGTAATTTTCTTTATCTGCATCTATAAAAACAATGTCGAAAAAGCCTTCCATATTTTTTAAATATTCCATTGCGTTTGCATTGATATATTTAAGTTGATTTTTGTAATCGGATTTTTGAAAATATTTTTGGACTAAATCGCTTAACTCTGCATTGATATCTATAGTGAGTAGCTGCCCATCAGGAACTAAGCCCTCTGCTAAACACAGGGCCGAATAGCCCGTATAGGTACCTATTTCTAAAATATTTTTTGGCCGAATCATTTTAGAAAGCATACTCAACACCCTTCCTTGGAAATGTCCAGAAATCATACGAGGCATTAAAACTTTGAGATTGGTTTCTCTTTCTAATTCTTGTAATAATATAGCCGAATCGCTGGTGTGCGCTACAATATAATTCGCAAGATTTTGTTCTAAAAATTCCATTATGATTCGGGTAAAAAGGTGAGTGAGCTAAGGTTTGCAGGCGATAACACTTCGTTGGCCACACTAAGTATATCTTGTGCACTTACTAAATTTATTTTTTTATAAATTTCT
>JBILIO010000113.1:0-6112 GCA_044349915.1 Sphingobacteriales bacterium
AGCTGGTCAAGCAATTGGTTATGTTAAAACACAAGTACCACCAGAAGCAATCATGGTTGATTCATTCTTGTTCTCTTTATCTTCTATTTTAATTTTAACAACTGGAACGATGTTCGTGATGTGGTTAGGAGAAAGAATTACAGATAAAGGTTTAGGAAATGGTATTTCTTTAATTATTATGATTGGTATTATTGCACAATTGCCTTTAGCATTCTCATCTGAATTAGTTTCTAGAATGGGTATGAATGGTGGTGGTTTAATTCCTTTCATTATTGAAATCGCAGCATTAGCATTCGTAGTTATTTTAGTAATATTATTAGTACAAGGAACAAGAAAAATTCCTGTTCAATATGCTAAAAGAATTGTTGGAAATAAACAATACGGTGGTGTTCGTCAATACATTCCGTTAAAAGTAAATGCGGCTGGTGTAATGCCAATCATTTTTGCGCAAGCTATTATGTTCATTCCAGGAACAATGGCATCTTTCTTACCAGAATCAAGTTTCGCACAATGGATGGGTCCTAATTTAGGTAACCCCATGTCATTATCTTATAATTTATTATTCGCGTTTTTAATTATCGCCTTCACTTATTTCTACACTGCAATTACCGTAAATCCTACGCAAATGGCAGATGACATGAAACGTAATGGTGGCTTTGTACCCGGCATTAAACCAGGCAGAAAAACAGGTGAATTTATTGACGGTGTTATTTCTCATATTACTTTACCTGGATCTATCTTCTTAGCAATTGTGGCTGTTATGCCTTCGATTGCAGTAATGGTAGGCATCAATAGTCAGTTCGCAAACTTTTATGGCGGAACCTCATTATTGATTATGGTAGGAGTAGTGTTAGATACTTTACAACAAATTGAAAGTCATTTATTAATGCGTCACTATGATGGATTAATGAAAACAGGAAGAATTAAAGGTCGCACACCAGCGGGTGCTGCAGCAGTATAATATACGCGTTATTGTATGATTACTTACAAAAGCGCAGAAGAAATTGAATTAATTAGAGAGAGTTCTTTACTTGTTGGCAAAGCCTTAGCAGAGGTTGCAAAAATAATTCGACCAGGTATTACACCTTTAGAATTAGACAGAAGAGCGGAAGAGTTTATCCGCGATTCAAATGCAATCCCAGCGTTTAAAGGTTACGGAGATTTTCCAAATACATTATGTATTTCATTGAACGATGTTGTTGTTCACGGAATCCCATCTTCAAAAGCACTGATCGACGGTGACATTGTTTCTGTTGATTGTGGTGTCTTGAAAAATGGATATTACGGCGATTCAGCTTATACATTTGAAATCGGTGAAGTACCAGCTGCAATAAAGCAGTTGTTAATGGTAACAAAGGAAAGTTTATACAAAGGAATTGAAAAAGCGATTGAGGGAATGAGAATTGGTGATGTTGGTTTCGCAGTTCAAGAACATGCAGAGAAATTTGGTTACGGGGTTGTACGAGAAATGGTCGGTCACGGAATAGGAAAAAATCTACATGAAAAACCAGAAGTTCCGAATTACGGAAAAAGAGGCGCCGGAATTAAATTAATGGAAGGTTTAGTGATTGCCATTGAACCCATGATCAATTTAGGAAAAGCACCCATTTTTCAAGATAATGATGGATGGACAATAAGAACAAAAGACGGTAAAGTATCCGCTCATTTTGAGCATACCATTGCAGTTAAAAAAGGAAAAGCAGATATACTTTCCTCATTTGAGTTTGTAGAAGAAGTATTAAATAAAAAATAAAATTAATGGCGAAACAAGCCTCCATAGAACAAGATGGTGTAATTAGAGAAGCATTGTCAAACGCAATGTTTAGGGTCGAGTTGGAAAACGGACACGAAATAATTGCACACATTTCAGGAAAAATGAGAATGAATTATATTAAAATTCTTCCTGGAGATAAAGTGAAATTGGAGTTATCGCCATACGATTTATCGAAAGGTAGAATTACTTATCGATACAAATAATTAAGCTAGCAATAGCAAATAATAAAAGGATTAAAAAAATTATAAAATAGCTAAAGATGAAAGTTAAAGCATCAATCAAAAAGAGAAGCGTAGATTGTAAAATCATTAGACGCAATGGAAAGCTTTACGTGATAAACAAGAAGAACCCTAAGTACAAACAACGTCAGGGATAATCCATTAATTGAAAAAAAATAAAATAGGTCGCTAAGAAATATAAATTAACAAATGGCAAGGATCGCAGGTATTGATTTACCAAAAAACAAAAGAGGAGAAATAGGTTTAACATACATTTATGGTGTTGGCCGTTCTACTGCACAACGTATTTTGAAAGAAGCAGGTATTGATTTCAATACTAAAGTTCAAGAATGGTCAGATGATCAATTGACGGCTATTCGTAATATCATTAATGATCAAATTAAAGTGGAAGGTGCACTTCGTTCAGAAGTTCAATTAAACATTAAGCGTTTGATGGATATTGGATGTTACAGAGGTTTACGTCACAGAAAAGGACTTCCAGTGCGTGGTCAAAGAACTAAGAACAACTCTAGAACTCGTAAGGGTAAACGTAAGACAGTTGCAGGTAAGAAAAAAGCAACTAAGTAATCGTAATTAATTATGGCAAAGACAGGTAAAAAAGTTACTAAAAAAAGAGTAGTAGTGGTTGAACCAATTGGTGAAGCACACATTAGCGCTACTTTTAACAATATCATTATTTCATTAACCAACACACAAGGTCAAGTTATTTCTTGGGCATCTGCTGGTAAAATGGGATTCAAAGGTTCAAAGAAAAACACTCCTTATGCAGCCCAAATGGCAGCAGGCGAATGTGCTAAAACAGCACATGATCTTGGCTTAAGAAAAGTAGAGGTTTTTGTTAAAGGACCAGGTTCGGGACGTGAGTCGGCTATCCGTACCATCCAAAACTCTGGAATAGAGGTGACGCTTATCAAAGACATCACTCCACTTCCACACAATGGATGTCGTCCTCCGAAAAAGAGAAGAGTATAATTGATTACAATAAAATGTGGTATTCGAAAGAACATCACATTTTGTTTATTTAAAAAGATAATATAGTTATACTGAATACCGAGGTGGTATTCAGCTAAGAGTAACTAAAACAACAAACAATGGCAAGATACACAGGACCAAAATCGAAAATTGCTCGTAAGTTTCGTGAAGCAATTTACGGACCAGACAAAGCATTAGAAAGAAAAAATTACCCGCCAGGACAACACGGTTTGTCTAAGAAGCGTGGAAAACAATCTGAATATGCTATCCAGTTAATGGAAAAGCAAAAAGCAAAATACATCTATGGTGTATTAGAAAAACAGTTCGAAAACTTATTCGGCAAAGCTCACCGTAAGCATGGTATTACCGGTGAAAACTTATTGAAATTTTTAGAGGCTCGTTTAGATAACACTGTTTACCGTTTAGGTATTGCAGGTTCTCGTCGTGCAGCTCGTCAATTAGTTTCTCACAAGCACGTTTTAGTGAATGGTGGTATCGTAAATATTCCATCTTACACTTTGCGTCCAGGAGATGTTGTTTCTGTTAGAGAGAAATCAAAAGCATTAGAAGCAATCAACGAAGCAGTAGCAACTACTAGAGTAGCTAAATATACTTGGTTAGCATTTGATAGTGCAGCAATGTCAGGAACATTCCTTTCAATGCCAGACCGTGCGGATATTCCAGAGAACATCAAAGAACAATTAATTGTCGAGTTGTACTCTAAATAATTTCTATTAGCATAAAAAATAATAGCTCAAAAGGCTAAATAATTAAAAGATTAATATAACATTTAAACATAAATTAATGGCCATATTAGCATTCCAAAAACCGGATAGAGTAATTATGCAGAAGTCTACGGATTTCGATGGATCGTTTGAATTTCGTCCATTGGAGCCAGGTTTCGGTATAACTATCGGTAATGCATTAAGAAGAATTTTACTTTCTTCGCTTGAGGGTTACGCTATTACATCAGTAAAGTTCTCTGGGGTTTCTCATGAGTTCTCTACCATTAAAGGTGTTGTAGAAGATGTTACAGACATCATCCTTAACTTGAAACAAGTACGTTTCAAGAAAACTGGCGATAGCGGCGACTCTGAAAAAATATTCGTTGTTATTAAAGGTCAAGACGCTTTCAATGCAGGCGACATCACTAAGTTTTCTAACAACTTTACGGTATTAAATCCAGATTTAGTTGTTTGCAATATGAATCCAAGTGTTACTTTAGAAATGGAAATTTCTGTTTCAAAAGGTAGAGGATATATAGCAGCAGAAGAAAATAAAAACGAAAATGCCAATGTAGGTGTAATCGCAATCGATTCAATTTACACACCAATTAAAAATGTTAAATATAGCATTGAAAATTACCGTGTAGAGCAAAAAACAGATTACGAAAAACTAATCATTGATATTTCTACTGATGGATCTATTCATCCAGAAGAAGCGTTAAAAGAAGCAGCTAAAATTTTGATTCAACACTTTATGTTGTTCTCAGACGAGCGTATCATGTTAGAGACGCAAGCGAAAGAGCAAACAAACGAAGTAGACGAAGAAATTTTACACATGCGTAAGATTCTTAAAACTGAATTAGTAGATATGGATTTATCGGTAAGAGCATTGAATTGCTTGAAAGCTGCTGATATTCGCACATTGGCTGATTTAGTAACTTATGATGTTGCTGACATGTTGAAATTCAGAAACTTTGGTAAAAAATCATTGACTGAAATTCAAGAGTTAGTAAAATCAAAAGGATTATCTTTCGGCATGAATCTTTCGAAATTTAAATTAGACGAAGAATAAAAATTCCGGTCGAACGCAAGTTCGATTTAACTAAATGTTAACTATGCATAAATCCTCCGCTCAGACGGAACGGTATGCAGCAATAAAAAGAAAATGAGACACGGTAAGAAAATTAACCACTTAGGCAGAACAACACCACATAGAAAAGCAATGCTT
Organism: Sphingobacteriales bacterium; assembly: GCA_044349915.1. GTDB lineage: Bacteria > Bacteroidota > Bacteroidia > Sphingobacteriales > Sphingobacteriaceae > CAIKLP01. The sequence continues at coordinate 4,939 of JBILIO010000113.1, forward strand.
GCGAATATGGCTTGTTCTTTAATTTTACACAAACGCATTACAACAACTGTTGCAAAAGCAAAAGCATTGCGTACTTATGTAGAGCCTTTGTTGACTAAATCAAAAGACGATAGCACAAACTCTAGAAGAGTTGTATTTAGCTACTTGCAAGACAAAGACGCTATTACTACTTTATTCAGAGAAATCTCTGTGAAAATTGCAGATAGACCAGGAGGATATACGCGTATCATTAAAACGGGTAATAGAATTGGTGATAATGCGGATATGTGTTTTATTGAATTAGTTGATTATAACGAATTAATGCTTTCATCTAAAGCAGGTAAAACTGAAAAAGCAACCACTCGTCGTGGTCGCGCTAAGAAAAAAGCAGACGAACCAGCGGCAGTAGCAGCTCCAGTTTTAGTAGCAGCTCCAGTTGTAGCAGCAGCTCCAGCAGAAGAAGTTTCACCTGCAACTGAGGAATCAACCTCAACAGAAGAATAATTCTTCCAAATATTTTAAAAGCCGCGATACCCTCGCGGCTTTTTTTTTGATAGTTTAATTAAATATGGCGGTCAATTATTTTTTTTATTCATTTCTTAATCGCATTTTTATTCTTTGCTAAAAAAACAATAAATGAATCGCATCATCCTATTATTTGCTACCATTGCTTCGCTACTTTCGGCATGTTCGACAGAATTTGATGTGACGGCACCCTATAAAGAAATTCCAGTAATTTTTGGAATCCTTAATAAAGACGAAGCCGTTCAATATATCAAAATCAATAAGGCTTATTTGAACGACGAAGGAAGCGCGATCATTGCCGGTTCGGTGCCCGATTCAAATATTTTTCCTTATCCAATCGAAGCGAAATTGTATGCAAGTTATACTGCATTAACAGATGCGAATATTAAATACACAGATAGTGTAGTATTAGACACGGTGCATTTAAATAAAGAGGCAGGTAGTTTTAATGCCAATAATATTTTTTACAAAACACCGGAAGGCTTTAAAGTTAAATACTATGTAGCGTCAAGCAGAGATACTGTTTGGGCCAACTATCAAGTTGTTGTGAGAAGAAAATCGGATGGCAAATTAATTGCCAAATCTCGCACACCCATTGTCGCAGATTTTTTATTTAGCGGCACACAAAACGAAGTTAAATTATACAGCCGTTTCACTAAAATTTATTTGA
>JBILIO010000114.1:0-6101 GCA_044349915.1 Sphingobacteriales bacterium
GTTCGAAAAAATAAAACAAAAATAAAAATGTCGATGTTGCAGCCTTTGCATTTACTCGACATGGTAGTGTATCATAAGCCAAACGGGGGTTTGCAGAGTATTGCAGAACTTAAAAACGACCCCATATTATCCGAGATACCATATAATATTATTAAAACATCTTTGGCTATTTTCATTTGCGAATTGCTTTATGTGACTTTAAAAGAAAGTAATACCGACGAAGATTTATTCGAGTTTGCTTTTCAATCTATTCAACTGTTAGATTTAACACAAGCGCCCTTAGCCAATTTTCATTTGTTTTTTATGTTGCGCTTTTCCAAATTCCTAGGAATTTATCCAGCACAGGCCATTAAAGTCAGTGATAATTATTTTGATGTTAAAAATGGCGTATTTGTAAATGGAATTCCTTCGCATCCGGTTTATATGGAAAAAGAAAACACCGAATTTTTAAAACAACTTATGCAAAATAATTTCGAACAGGCTGCACAATTGCAATTGAGTTCGGAAGAAAGAAAGAAATTTTTACAAGCACTCATTGCCTACTACCAGTATCACCTAGAAGGTTTCAGGGGTTTACAATCGCATGTAGTATTAGAAGAAGTGCTGAGTAATTAGGGCTTATTTTAAACCAATTTCTCTTAAGCGTTCCTCTAGGTAATCGCCTGCTGTAATGTCATCGTATTTTTTTACTTGACCAGCTTCTATACAATTTGCTAAACAGCTTAAATCCATTTCCGATTTTGGATGTAAAAAGAAAGGAACCGAATAGCGCGAAGTTTTCATCAATGCTACAGGTGGATTCACCACTCTGTGGGTAGTTGATTTTAATTTATTATTGGTTAATCTTTGTAACATGTCGCCCACATTCACAACAATATCATCTTCAATTGCCGTAACTGGAAACCATTTATTTTGGTTGGTTAAAATTTGCAAGCCATCTGCACTCGCACCAATTAATAACGTGATTAAATTAATATCTTCGTGAGCGCCTGCTCTTACTGCTTCTGCGGGCACAGCAGCTGGATTTTCGATTGGGAAATAATGAATAGCTCTTAAAATGCTATTACCATCGGTAATGTTTGCTTCAAAAAAATCTTCCGGTAAATTTAAATAAACCGCAATGGCTTTTAATATTTCTGCACCGGCTTTTTCTAATCGTTTGTAAACTTCTTTAGTGATATCATTGAATTTTTGATTCTCCTTTACTAAAATATTTTCAGGGTAAGTATCGATTGGTAAATGACTACCATCTAAAAATTGTCCAACTTGCCAAAACTCTTTAAGATCGGGAGTGTTAGCGTCTTTAGCTTTTTCTATACCTTTACTGGTATAACCTCTTTGTCCACCTAAGCCAGCAATTTCATAATTTTTTTTCGTTGCTTCGGGTAAATCAAATAACGCTTTCACTTCTTGATATAACTCTTGAATTAAAGCGTTATTCAAACCATGGTTACGAATGGTAACAAAACCAGTTTCGTTAAAAGCTCGTCCAATAGCATCCGAAAAATTTTTCTTTTGTTCGGCAGTACCTTGCGTATAATCTAACAAATCGAGGCGATGAATGACAGTGTTTTCCATAGGGGGCAATATTTTGAATAAAAATAATAATTAAATTTAAGGTTGCTCGCTATTTTCTTGCTCTTTTAATTTCTCTTTCAACCTTTGCAAATTGCTTTTCTTCTTTGTACTATCTGCTTTTGTGGCCTGTGGGCTGCTTTTTAAGCCGGGTATGTCTTTTTCCCAATCGGCCGCATTGTTTTGTTGTTGTTCTTTAAATTCGGATTCTTTATCAAACCACGAATTAAATTCTTCTTTTAGCACTTGCTTTACCGCTTTGCCTTCTTTTTTTAAATCGTCGGCTAATTTCTTTTTGATGCCAATTTTATCAATATTAAATTTTGGATTTTCGGCATCGCCATACATTTTAATGTATAAAATTGTTTTACCTCTGCCGTCATCTTCTAGCTCGCCAAATTGTTCATCACCCAATCTTTTTGATTTTTTCTTGATTAAATCAGATAATAATATTTTCAATCGGTAATCGATAATGTTATCAAAATTATGCGTGCCTGCAAAATCTAAGTTTAAAGCACTGCTTTGAATTTGCATAGCTGGAATAGTTACGATACGATTCTTTATAGAAAGAGTATTGGCTAGACTTGCAAACTTCAAGTTTTTCAATTCGTTTACATCAATAAATTTTGATAAAGCTAGCATGGGTTCAAAATTGATTAACTCTCCATTCTCAATGAGAATAGGCCCTTCGGCAGTTAAGGCATCGGTATTAGCCGCTAAATATTTATCCCAAATACTGTGTACTTTAATCGAAGCAGTAGCCAATCCTTTCAAGTTTTTAGATTGAATAATTTCTAAATCAAACTCTTCAAATTCATAGAAAAATTTAGTAATATTAATTTTCTTTAAATTAAGATCTGCATCAATACTTAATGGTTTACCTGCACTGGCATCTAATTTTATTTTAGCAAAGACCAAACCATCTTGCGCCCTAAACGATAAATAATCTGTGTTAATTTGTTGATTTCCGATTTGAATATTTCCACCAATATCGTTTGCCTTAAATTTTTGAAAAATTAATTCGTTAATATCAACTTTTAAATTGCAACTGAGTTTAGGATTTATTTTAATCAGGTATTCGCTTTGGGTATTGTTTGTTGGCGTAGAAGAAATCAATTCGGCTAAATTTATTTTATTGGCTTTTAGCTGTGCATCAATTTGTAAAGATTGATCGGGGAATAAAACAAAGCCCAATAAATTTCTAAAATAACCTTGCAAAGCCAAGTCAGAACTGCCTAATTGGGCATTTAACTGGTTTATCTTCAGGTCATTTTTTTCGAAGCTGAAGTTTCCATTGCCATTTTTGCATACAAGGCTGCTATTAGGTAATCGGAATGCAGCATCTTTAATAACGATAGAACCATTGGCATTTGTTTTTTCAATATTATTTACCGCCGAAAAATCGCTCCATAAACCATTCAAGTTTACATTGATTGCCATGCTTCCACTATTAAATTGAACTGGCGCATCGGGCATTAGTTCGCCTAATTTTTTTAAACTAGCTGTAGTGGCAAGCGTTAAAAATATACTTGGGTTATTGAAATTTCGAATGCTTGCTTGTGCACTTATTGGATTGCCATCTAGCGTTCCATTAAATTTATTGATTTGCAGTACAGCAGCATTTAAATTAGTAGATTTTCCGTTGGTAAATTCCACATTCAGTTCTACATTTTCAATCTTTTGTTTTTTAATTTTTTCGTTTTCAATCGTAACACTGCCATTTTTTATTCCCGCTTTAATTTTAATACTTGGTACTTTTTTAGGACCAATGGATCCATTAATATCGGCATCAAAATAAAAGTCTCCTGTGCTTTGGTAATCTTTGAGTTTATTTTGTTGTGCCTTAGGCAATAGGCTAATAAAGGATTGTATGCTCATCTCAGAGCCTTTCACATTTAATAAAATGTTTTGTATTTTTTCAGAATAAGTTATTTTTCCTTTACTATCTAAAGTAATTTCTGGCAACTCCACATGCAGCTTTTTTATTTCAAAATCACTTTGATTTAAATTAACCAATACTTCGGTTGCTATTTCTGCTTTTTTATCTAGGAGATAATTAATCCCATTAAAATTAATCTTTTCAATTTCAGTTGCTACTTCAGCTTTCAATTCAAATTCTTTTTCTGTAAAATCACCGCTCAGCTCTCCATCGTTTACTAGCAAGTTGATAATTTTTTTGTTTTGAATATCTTTAAAACTTATGCTGGTATTTTCGAGGCGAATTTTATCAATAGAAAACTGAAAGGCTTCGTCGCTACCTTGGCTGGCTTTCCAAATACTATAATTAGGATTCCCTAAAGAATCAATTACAATATTGAAATGCGCATCGGCTAAATAAAGTTTTTTGATGTGGTAATTTTTATTCACCAAATCCCACACATTGAAAAGCAAAGAAATATCTTTGGCTTGAACTAGGTTGTTTTGGTGTTGATTATTACTTTCTTTCATTTCCACATCTGGAAATGAAATGGCCGCAAAAGGAAAATGTTCGAACAACGAAAAGTCTATTTTTCCTACTTTGATCGGGGTATTTAATTGTTTATTGAGTTCTTTTACCGCTAAATTTTTGATTTCATCTTGATATACAAACATCACTATAAAGCCCTGAACGACTATTAAAGTAGTGATTATCAATGTCCAAAGAAGTATTTTTTTTGCTTTCCTCATTATTCTAATAACGCAAATTAGCTAGCAATAAACATATAACAAATCTTTTTTAAAATAATTTTTGGAAATCAGCCTCAGGAGACTATATTTGCAGTCCTCTGTAAAGAGGAAAAGGGAGATTAGCTCAGCTGGTTCAGAGCACCTGCCTTACAAGCAGGGGGTCACTGGTTCGAACCCAGTATCTCCCACATCAAAATCAAGGGTTTATGAAGTTAATACTTTGTAAACCCTTTTTTCTTGCAAAAAAATTGCAAAAACTTTAAGAAGAAAAATGAAAAATAATGAAGAGGAATGAAAATTCGTCACGAAGTTATTTTTCAGAATGAGCTGTTTAGTTGGGGGTTGGTCGGAGTCAATCTATAAAAATCAATACCATTTAATTTCTTGGGCTTTTCCTGCAGTTATTGCTTAAACCTTGCAATATTTTGCTTTAATGGTGCGACTTGGGTTTATTTGGAGGTAGGTTTGGTATAGGATGTGAGTTTGGAAATGTTTTGGGTTTATTGTAACTTGTATTTTAAATTATTAAGAAACAAATGATATTCACATATCCAACTGGAATTCGGATGTTTGGTGAAAAGGAGTTTCGGGTTTATATAGCTTACTAAAGAACCAATTATTTTGAAGTTAAAAATTCAGTTTTTCTTTTTATTTATTTTTTTGATTTCACAAGTATTAGCTCAAGATACTCAAGTGAGAAAAAAAAATCTTACCCTTTTAGATGAAAATAAAACAATATTAGATGAGTTTATATGGAAATTCTATTCAACAAATAAATCCGATTCAATAATTATTTTAGTTTCAAAAGGTCAAAAACAGAGTTGCATTAATAAAAATACTTTCAACTTAAAGAAAATATATAGCGTAAATAATGGTACTAATACGATAAGATTCTATGCAAATGACATTTATATAAATGACACCCTTGTGTTTCCAAAAGATAAGAATATTTATTTGCTCGAAAAATAAGTAATCATGAGTAGGTATTTGTATTTACTTTTTTTAAGTTCAATATTGATTTGTTGTAATCGTAAAACTAAAAATTCAGTAAATGAAAAAAAACAAAATTGTAATCAAGAGCTTGAAGCAAGGATTGAATTGTGGTCTCATAGTGGTATAGATGCAACATTTAGCAAAATAAGTTCAGGTCAAATTGGGAATATTAAGGTGGGTGATAAATTAGAAATTGTCTTAGAAAACCTTTCAAAAAAATTTCTAATTGAAAAAGATAGTGTTGAAGCTTGCCCTGGTTGTAAAGAATATTTAGATATATATTATATTTCAAATCCTCAAACACATTCACTATTATTTAGTCTTGAGCCTCAATCTGATTCTATAAATGGCAGTAAAATTTTTAGAATGGTAACTAGTAATTCAGCTTTTAAAACTGAAAATGGAATTGCAGTAGGGGTTACATTAAAAGAGTTAAAGTATAATTACAAAATTGAGGATATTGTTGCTGATGGTGAGACTGGTTTACATATACTCGTAAAAGGGTTCAAAGGGTCTTTTGGTGTTGAATGGCCAAATAATATTGAAATCGATAACATTAATTTGCAAACATTATCAGATTCCTTAAAAATCAATGAAATTATTATAATGTAAGTTTAACATTCAGAATTACACAACATTTGTAAATGGAAATAGTATAAGCTATATTTATGATACAAACGGCAATAAGCAAAAAATGATTGTTACACAAAATGTTGGGAATTCGATAACCCAAAACACGACCGACTATGTAAATGGTTTTGTGTATGTAAACAATGCATTAAACTTTTTTGCAAATGAAACCGGCCGAGTATTAAAAACAGCAAGCGGATTTCAAACGGAGTATGTAATTAGCGATCATTTAGGCA
>JBILIO010000115.1:0-6084 GCA_044349915.1 Sphingobacteriales bacterium
AATCATGATATCAAAATCAACCCAACCTTTTTCGATTTTTGCAATGTAATCGTCCAAACCGACGAAATCCGCTCCTGCTGCTGTAGCCTCTGCCTCTTTATCTGGAGTACATAATACTAATACGCGGACAGTTTTTCCGGTTCCGTGTGGTAAAACAGCTACTCCTCTTACCATTTGGTTCGCTTTACGAGGATCAACCCCTAAACGAATATCCAAATCGACAGATGAATCAAATTTAGTAGTCGAAATTTCTCTTACTAATTTTGAAGCTTCATCCAAAGAATAAGCTTTACCAATTTCCACTTTGGACAATGACAACTTTTGATTTTTAGTTAATCTAGCCACTTTCTCTCGTTTTTAATTGGTTAATTGTTCCATGGTGCATTACCTGAAACGGTAATACCCATACTTCTTGCAGTTCCTGCTACCATTCTCATTGCTGAATCAATAGTAAATGCGTTTAAATCCGTCATTTTCTCTTCTGCAATGGTTTTAACTTGCTCCCACGTAACTGAGGCAACTTTTTTACGGTTAGGTTCTGCGGATCCGCCTTTTAGTTTAGTCACTTCTAACAGTTGAATTGCAACTGGAGGAGTTTTAATGATAAAGTCGAAAGATTTGTCGATATACACTGTAATCACGACTGGAAGCACCTTTCCTGGTTTATCTTGAGTTCTAGCGTTAAACTGCTTACAGAACTCCATGATGTTAACCCCTTTAGCACCTAAGGCAGGACCTACAGGAGGTGATGGATTCGCCGCACCACCTTTGATCTGTAATTTAATAAGCGCGCCTATTTGTTTTGCCATATATTTGTTTGTTTAAGTATGAGCATTTGTACAAAGTGGAAGCTTTAATACGATGCACTCATCACTCAATGTTTTTATTCTTTTTCTACTTGCATGTAATTCAATTCTAATGGTGTTCTTCTTCCGAAAATTTTCACCATTACTTTCAGTTTTTTCTTTTCTTCGTTTACCTCTTCTATTACTCCACTGAAACCATTGAATGGACCATCCATTACTTTTACTGGTTCGCCAACATAATAAGTTACGGAAGATGCTGCGCCACTTTCTGACATTTCATCTACCTTACCTAAAATTCGGTTCACCTCTGATTGTCTTAATGGCACTGGTTGTCCAGCTGCACCTAAGAAACCAATTACACCCGTAATATTTTTAATTACGTGTCCTAATTCGCCATTTAAATTTGCTTCGATTAAAACATAACCTGGAAAATAACTTCTTTCCTTAATTACTTTTTTACCGTCGCGAATTTGAAAAACTTTTTCGGTAGGAATCAATACTTGAGTCACCAAATGCGAAGCATTTAATCTATTGATTTCGGCCTCAAGATATTGCTTTACTTTTTTCTCTTTTCCACTTATCGCACGCACTACGTACCACTTCAATTCTTCACTCATTGTTATTGCGTTTGAATTTGGTTAAATACTATAAAATAACTTCATTAATGATCCGGATCCTGCATCCATTACATATACTACCACTGCAATAATTAAAGCAGCTATCATTACTACCCATGCACTACTTTGCAACTCAGGCCATGTTGGCCAAGTTACCTTGTTCATTAGTTCGTTATATGCTTCTTTGATGTATGTAATTAACCTATTCATTTTTTTATGCTTTTAAGGTATGCACGGGTGGAGAGATTCGAACTCCCATCAGCGGTTTTGGAGACCGACATTCTACCCTTGAACTACACCCGTTAGTATTTATTCTATTAAATGCTGAAGAAAAATCTTCAATAAATTATTTTTCTAATAATATTGGTTTTGAAAATGAGGATTTTACGCTGAAAAACCTCTTTTAAAATACGAACCTTTATTTGCTAGAAAACAGAAGCTATCCCGGCATAACGCCGGGACTGCTTCTGTGAAAAATGCTAATTAATATTTACCTGTTGATTAGTTAGTAATCTCTGTAACCTGACCAGCACCTACTGTTCTACCACCCTCACGGATTGCAAAACGTAGACCTTTTTCCATAGCGATTGGACTGATCAATTTTACACTGATTGTAACGTTATCACCTGGCATAACCATTTCTACACCTTCCGCTAAGGTAATTTCACCTGTAACATCTGTTGTACGGAAATAGAATTGTGGACGATATTTGTTAAAGAATGGTGTATGACGACCACCTTCTGCTTTTGATAATACGTAAACCTCTGCTTTGAAATCTGCGTGAGGAGTTACTGAACCTGGTTTACAGATAACCATACCACGACGGATATCAGTTTTCTCAATACCACGTAACAATAAACCTACGTTATCACCTGCTTCACCTCTATCTAAGATCTTACGGAACATCTCCACACCTGTTACAGTTGATTTCAAGTTCTCCGCACCCATACCTAAAATATCTACTGGCTCACCAGAGTTGATTACACCTCTTTCAATACGACCAGTTGCAACTGTACCACGACCTGTGATCGAGAATACGTCTTCTACTGGCATTAGGAAAGGAAGTTCAGTCAAACGTGGAGGAATTGGAATGAAGTTATCTACTGCATCCATTAATTCCATAATTTTATCTACCCATTTTGGATCAGCATTTAAGCCTCCTAATGCAGACCCACGGATAACTGGAATAGTATCACCTGGGAAATCATAGAATGACAATAATTCACGAATTTCCATTTCAACTAAGTCTAACAATTCTGGATCGTCAACCATGTCTACTTTGTTCATGAATACAACCAATGCAGGAACACCTACTTGGCGTGCTAAAAGAATGTGCTCACGTGTTTGTGGCATCGGACCATCCGTTGCTGCAACCACAATAATCGCACCGTCCATTTGAGCAGCACCAGTAACCATGTTCTTTACGTAATCCGCGTGACCTGGACAGTCAACGTGAGCGTAGTGACGGTTAGCTGTTGAATATTCAACGTGAGCGGTATTGATTGTGATACCTCTTTCTTTTTCTTCAGGAGCTGAGTCAATTGAATCAAATGATCTTGCTTCTGATAACCCTTTATCAGATAATACCTTAGTAATAGCTGCAGTTAAAGTGGTTTTACCGTGGTCAACGTGACCGATAGTACCAATGTTTAAATGTGGTTTCGAGCGGTCAAATTTTTCTTTAGCCATGTTTTTAATTATTAATGTTTATTTATTTTTTTTATTGTTAATTATACTTTAAATCGAGCCAATGAGGGGAATTGAACCCCTGACCCCTTCCTTACCAAGGAAGTACTCTACCCCTGAGCTACATCGGCTTTTGAATTTCTTCTGCTTTACAGCGTAAAAACCTAAGAAAAATCTCAGGATATTAATTTTTTCAAAGAAAGTTTCCCTTCTATATTGAAAAATCAATGCCTTTTCTATATTTTATTTAAACGAAGTTGCATCCCAACTTCCTGCTATTATTTTTTTGAGCGGGAGACGAGGCTCGAACCCGCGACCTACAGCTTGGAAGGCTGTCGCTCTACCAACTGAGCTACTCCCGCTTAATTCAAAACAATCAAAATGTGGGGAGAGAAGGATTCGAACCTTCGAAACCGAAGTAACGGATTTACAGTCCGTCCCATTTGACCGCTCTGGAACCTCCCCAACAATATTGAGCCTCCTATCGGAATCGAACCAATGACCTACTGATTACAAGTCAGTTGCTCTACCAGCTGAGCTAAGGAGGCTTTTAAAATAGCTTATTTCAATGTACATTCCCTAAAAAATAGCGAATAGCCTTGTTTTAGGGACTGCAAATGTACGAATTTCCATTTAGCATCAAAATTTATTTTAAATAATTTTCTGAAGGAAATTGGGAATTAAAAGTTCCTCAAAATTAAATAGCATGATATTAAAATAAAAAGTGCTACTTTATATATTTAATACCCTGATTTATTGATTATTATAAAATAAAAAAGGGGAACCAAAGCTCCCCTTTTTTTATTTTTAGGAATTACGCTAAACAGCTAATTTTTCTTTGTGCTTCACAATTTGCTTACGCAACGATTCAATACATATATCGACTGCTTCTTCGAATGATTTTGCATGGTCTTTAGCAAATAACATTTGACCAGGAATATTCACTTTAAATTCTACTAATTTGTTTTTTTGGTCTTCTGATGATCTTTCTAGTCTAAGAATGGCTTCGGCATCAATAATTTGATCAAAAAACTGCGCGAGCTTACTCCCCTTTTTCTCAATAAATGCTAATAACTGCACATCTGCATCAAAATGAATTGATTGAACATTAATTTTCATATTTCCTCCTTTTTTTTAACCCCTTGGATGTGACTGTTTATAAATACTTTTCAGCTTTTCAATTGAATTATGGGTATAAACTTGCGTTGCTGCTAAACTCGAATGACCTAGTAATTCTTTAATTGCATTTAAATCGGCTCCGTTATTTAATAAATGAGTTGCAAACGTATGCCTCAAAACATGCGGGCTTTTTTTAGTTAACGTAGTAATTTTAGATAAATTATCATTTACCAAACGATAAACCATTTTAGGGTAAATCGCCTTTCCATTTATTAATTTAAATAAATGTTCGCTTTGGTTTTCGAATTCAATAAGCTTGCAGCTTTGCATATATTGTTCCTGCGCTGCTATAATTTCTTCGCCAATTGGAATAATTCTTTGCTTATTTCTTTTACCTAATACCTTAATGGTTTTTGCTGGAATGTCAATGTCTGAAAGCTTTAGTCCTACTAGTTCTGCGAGTCGAATGCCTGTGCTATATAATAACAATAAAATTAATTGATCTCTGGTAGATTCAAAATCGGAACTCGGTTCCTGATCGTCAAATAAATGATTGATGTTTTCTTCTTCTACAAAAACAGGTAATCTTTTTGCGGTTTTGGGCGATTGAATTTTAAGCATAGGGTTTTTATCCTGCAAACCCTCGCGCATTAAAAATTTATAAAAAGTTTTTAAGGTGGTAATTTTTCGATTTACACTTCGAGGATTTAAACCCTTTTCCATGAGCGAAACAATCCAAGATCGAATAATAGTATGCGATACATGAAAATCATTTGTAATACAGTATTCGGATTGTAAGTAATTTTGAAATTGCAAAAGATCACTTTTATACGCAGTGAGCGTATGTGCTGAAATTCGCTTTTCGAATTGGAGGTACTGAAAAAATGGATCGGTTAGCATCAAAAAAAAAGTTGTACCCTGAATAAAATCAAGATACAACTTTAATATGTTAAAAACAAGGAATTACTCTTCTGAGTTTAATCCTAGTTTGTAGATAGCGCGCTTAACAGTTGTTCTTCTGGTAATAGAAGGTTTCTCGAATGCTTGACGACTACGCAACTCGCGAAGAACGCCAGTTTTTTCAAATTTCTTCTTGAAGCGTTTTAACGCTTTATCGATAGATTCGTTCTCTTTAATGTTGATAATGATCATAGTATTTACCTCTTTTCCCCATCAAAGGATGGACGGCAAATGTATGATTAATTCATTAATAATCAAAAAAGAAGATGAATATTAACTTATTTTAAGATTTCTCTTGAAATAACGAGCTTTTGAATTTCAGAAGTCCCCTCTCCAATTGTACATAATTTAGCATCTCGGTAGTATTTTTCGACTGGAAAATCTTTGGTATAACCATAACCGCCAAATATCTGAACGGCATCGTTGGCTACGGCAACAGCTACTTCGGAAGCATAATATTTAGCCATGGCCGACTCTTTTGTAAGTTTCTTACCATTATTTTTTAAGTCGGCAGCTTGTAAAATCAGTAATTCTGCTGCTTCTATGCGCGTTGCCATATCGGCTAATTTAAAACTGATTCCTTGAAAATTAGCAATCGCTTGACCAAACTGATGTCTTTCTTTGGCATAATTAGTTGCTGCAATAAAAGCACCCTTTGCAATTCCTAAGGATAATGCAGCAATTGAAATACGACCGCCGTCTAAAATTTGCATGGCTTGTTTAAAGCCTTCGCCCTCTTTACCCAATAAGTTTTCTTTCGGTACACGGCAATTGTCAAAAATCATTTCGGTGGTTTCTGATGCACGCATGCCTAATTTATTTTCTTTTTTACCTGCCGTAAAGCCCGGTGTACCTTTTTCTACTACAATAGCACTGATTCCTTTAGAATCACCTTT
>JBILIO010000116.1:0-6010 GCA_044349915.1 Sphingobacteriales bacterium
TTTTTGAGGTCGAGAGCGGATTCGAACCGCTGTAGAAGGTTTTGCAGACCTCTGCCTAGCCACTCGGCCACTCGACCTTTTTTTAGCGTCTGCAAATGTAGTAAAATTATATTTGAACACAAGAAAATATCGGTTTTTTAAGCTAATCAGCTATTAAACAATAGTTCTTTTATACTCTGAGCAAATTACTGCTGTTGCTATGGCAACATTCAGGCTTTCTGCCCCTCCAAATGCCGGAATGGTGATTGGGCTGGAAATATAAGGTATCAAATCGGTAGAAATGCCCTGAGACTCACTGCCCATTAATATAAACCCCCCTTTTTGCCATTGCTGCTGATAAATATTTTCCCCTTTTAATAAAGCGCCATAAACCGGCAAATGGCTGTGTTTTGCAAAAAAATCGGGTAAATGTTGGATGCTAACAGCAACCCTTGCAATCGAACCCATGGTTGCTTGCACAACCTTTGGATTATAGATTTCAACACAATTTTCGGAGCAAACAATGTTTTTAAAACCAAACCAATCTGCAATTCTGATTATCGTACCTAAATTTCCAGGGTCTTTGATATCGTCTAAAACCAAAGTCATTTGATTGTCAAAATCAATCATATCAAGGTTTTCGGCTTTGTTTTTTGGCATTTTAACAATAGCCAAAACATCGGATGCCGATTTGAGCATAGATATTCGCTCCATTTCTGCCTCAGAAACTAAGCCTATTTCTATATTTTTCGATACCTTTGAAAGCAAAGAAGATAACCATTGCACTTTATTTTCGGTGCAGTAAATTTGGTCTATAGTAAATGCAGAATCGATGATTTCGGCTACCAATTTATCTCCTTCGGCTAAGAATAATTGATATTCTTGTCGAAACTTTTTTTGATGGATAGACTTTATAAAACTGATTTGTGCTTTTGAAATCATTGAATAAAAATACTTTTCTAAATACAATTATACTCATTTCTATTGTTTTGTTAGCAAGTAGCTGCAGCAGTACGCGTAATTTTACCGAGGGACAAAGCTTATTAAAGAATTATCAAATTAAAGGGGTAGACGCTTCTTTAAAAGAGAAAATTACGCCATTTATACGTCAAAAACCAAATAGAAAGCTATTTGGCATCAGTAAAGTGAGGTTACACCTTCACCAACTTTTTGACCGAAAAAAGCCAACTAAACTAAGTAATTGGATTCTCAATAGTTTAGCGGAGCCACCTGTTATTTACGACAGTACACTTTCTCGAATTTCTGTGATTCAAATTCAACAATTATTAATGAACAATGGCTATTTTTTAGCAAAAGTAAAATATGAAGATACGACTAGGCACAAAAAAACCAATGTAGTTTATTCCATTGAAACAAATCAGGCATATCACGTTAGAAATATTCAATATACCATTAAGGATAGCATTGTTAAATCAATTTATTTTTACAAATTAAACGAATCAAATTTACAAATCGGAATGCAATTCGATCAAGAGTCGTTAGCCAATGAAAGAGATAGAATTACAAAAGATTTAAGAAACTTTGGTTATTATTTTTTTAACAGAGAATACATCCATTTTGATATTGATACTGCATTAAATTCACATCAATTAGATATCAATGTAATTATTGAAAATCCTGAAAAAACCAATAAACATGTGTCTTTCAAGCTAAAGAACATTGAGACAACAATTATTTCAGATAATTTAAACGACCGGTTTTTAACAGATACCATTATACTAAATAACATTAAATTCATTCATACCAAAAATAAAATACAGCCCAAAATTTTGCGCAGGATGTTATTTTTAGAACATGGTGAAAAATTTAATGAAGATGACTTGGTACTCTCCTATAACCGTTTAGGAGATTTAGGCATTTTCAAATACATCAATATTGATTTCGAAAAAGACAGCATTGATAGCACGCAATTAAACGCAAACATTCAATTAAGCTTAGCAAAAAGACAAAGCACCAACACCGAATTAGAGGGATATGTCGCTTCCGAAAATGTGGGTACCTCGGCCAATTTTATTTACAGTAACCGAAATATTTTTAAAGGCGCCGAAGTGTTTGAATTTAAAATAAGAGCCGGTTTAGAAACCCAAGCCTTTGTAGATGCGAACCAATCAAGCATTCCTGTATTCAATAGCCGCGAAACAAATACCTCAGCAAGTTTAACTTTTCCAGGATTTATTTTCTTTAGAGACAAACCAACTTATGTACTTTTTTCAAACCCAAAATCTAGAATTGGCTTAAATTACATTAGCGAAAATAGACCAGAATACAGCAGAAGAACCTTAAACAGCAGCTTTAGTTACGAGTGGAAACAGAATAATTATATCAGTCATTCTTTTGCACCAATGACCATCAATTTTGTCAACTCTTTTTTATCTACAGAAGCTAACAACTTATTAGATAGCCTAAATAATATTTATTTAAGAGAAAGTTTTGAACCTCACATAACGCTAGGTATGCGATATTCATTGGTAATCAGCAATCAGCAACTCAATCAATTCAAAAAAAATTATTACTATATTAAATTCAACTTAGAGGTAATGGGTACCGGCTTATATGCGGCCAGCAATTTGTTAAATAATCAAAAAAATAAATTTGATCAATATGAATTTTTTAACCTCCCCTATTATAATTTTACACGACCAGAAATTGACATCAGGTATTTTAATAATTTTGGAACAAGAAGCCAAATAGTTTATCGTTTTAATACAGGCGTTGGCTTTGCTTATTGGAATTCAAAAGTAATGCCTTTTGAAAGACAATTTTTTACTGGAGGAGCAAACAGCATCAGGGCATTTAGAGCGAGGTCTGTAGGGCCCGGTGGCTACAGAAACATCGACCTTTCTTCTTTGAATTTAGACCAAACAGGTAATTTTAAAATCGAAGGAAATATTGAATACCGATTCGATATTTTAGAAAGATTTATTGGCGCAAAATTAAAAGGCGCTAGTTTTATAGACTTTGGAAATGTTTGGGACATTCAAAAAAATACGAACGAATTAGAAGGATTTAAAACCAGCACTTTTTATAAAGAGCTTGCCCTAGGAACCGGTGTAGGATTAAGACTAGACTATCGATTCTTATTATTCCGATTCGACCTTGGCTTAAAATTAAGAGACCCTAGATTCGAAAATGCCAATAGATGGGTGATCGAACAGTTCAATAATAATGAATGGAAAGATGCCAACAATTATAACTTCTTTAATTTTAATTTCGGAATTGGATATCCCTTCTAAAATTGTTTAGAATATAGAATGATAGGCCGAGCTCATTAAATTAATAAACGAAGAAAAATCAATTCCTTGTGTCATAAAAAATAGCACAAAAAACAGGATCAATAAAATCATCAATATTCTTTTTATTATTAATGCAATTACCACAATAGCAATGGGAATAACGATGAGCAACCATAAAGGAATTGGAATTACAAAGCCTGCTACAATATAATATAAATGATAATTGGCTGTATTTGCCGTTTCGTGTTTAATAAATAACACATTGCTTTTCATATCTTCTGGTAAGGCAGCAGCGCCATTTTTAAAATCAATTTTTTCTACAAAACCGTTAATCACAAACTCGTATTTGCCCTCAATACTTTTGTCAATAGTTGCATCTTTTAATTCCGCAACAATTTTTAATTGCGTTTGACCATTATGGGTTAATCTAGTTAAACTAAAATCTTGAATTGGAAATAATTCTGATAAGTTAAAATAAACAGTTTGTTGCGCTTGCAACTGAATTGTTATACAAAAAGTGAGTAGAAATAATAAAATAATTCGCATATTTATATGGATTGATTTGACAAAAATGAAAAAAATATTGGGATTTCTTCTCATACTTTTAAATCTTGCCTTTTCGGGCTATGCGCAGCATATTTTAGATTTCAAGCCATATGACACCCAAAAAGCGGCCATAACTGTAATAGAGAACGGCAAAACGCTTAAAGCCCCTTTTGCCGGCGGAATAGATGCTGCGCAATTTGCCAGTTGCGATATCAATTTAGATGGCAAAAAAGATATCATTGTGCATGATCGAGAAGGCTCCAAACTTTCGTGTTTCTTAAATATTGGAGGAGCAAACGAAATAAATTACCAATACGATATTCGTTATAATAATCGATTCCCTGTAATTGGCGAATGGATGTTAATGATGGATTATGATGGAGATGGAAAAGAAGATTTATTTTGTGATAGAAACGGCGGCATTGCATGTTACCAAAACATTTCAAACGATTCTACCGGATTAAAATTCAAGTTAATTATAGATCAAATTTTATTCAGCACTACGCAATTTACTATAGCCATAGGTGTACCATCAAACGATATACCAAGCATTGCAGATGTTGACGGAGATGGCGACTTAGACATTTTAAGATTTGGCACTGCAACTATTACACCTGGCGAACCAATAGAATGGTTTAAAAATTTTACCATAGAAAAAACAGGTGTTGCTGGCATTGATACATTTGTAATATGGAAAAGATGTTGGGGCAGATTTATTGAAGACAATAATGGATGTACCATATTATTAAATTATGCAGGTACGCCGTGTAGCACAGGCAATAAAGCATTAGCAGAATTAAGCCTTTCAGATTACAAAGCTAATTTAACATTAGCGAACAAAAGTAATAGACATGCGGGTTCTACTTGTTTAGTTTTTGACTTTACAGGCGATGGTAAAAATGATATATTAATTGGCGATGCCGGCTGTAACCAAATGTATTTGGCCGTTAACGGTACCGATAATACCAATGCTATCATGAATCAAGTAATTACTAACTTCCCGAGTAGCTTACCTATTAATTTTGCCACCTTTCCGGCAGCATTTTTAATGGATGTAAACAACGATGGATTGAAAGATTTAATTGCTTGCCCCAATACCCCAAATGCAAGCGAAAACTTTCAAAATGTATTTTTGTATTTGAATCGAGGAAATGCAACAGTACCTTATTTTGTTTTTGATAATGCACGCTTTTTAGCAGAAGAACAAATAGATGTGGGTGAAGGTGCTTGTCCAAGTTTTGTTGATTATAACCAAGATGGTTTAATAGATATCATGATCGGTAGCACCGGTTATTACCAAAGTAATGGTAGCTATAAAAGTGGTCTTACTTTGTATCAAAACATTGGTAGTAAAACAATACCAAAATATGAGCTACAAACCCGCGACTATGCTGGGTTTTCGAGCATTGGCATTCAAAAGTTTTCGCCCGTATTTTTTGATGCAGATGCGGATGGCGATATCGATATGATAACAGGCAGTAGCGATGGTAATTTTTATTATTTTAGGAATAGTGCAGGTGCAGGCCAAACTTTTAATTTAAATTATATTCCAAATACCTTTAACAATTTAGACATTGGAAATAACTCTAGTCCTACTGCTTACGACCTCGATAAAGATGGCATACAAGATTTAATTTCTGGAGAAAATTTTTATAATATTAATTTCCTTAAAGGCCAGTCAAATAGCCAACCTGCTTATGTTTTAGCAACAGATTCGCTTTATAAAATCAATTTAGGTAATCTATTTTTATACCCAAGCGGTAGAGCTTCGGTTGCAATCAAAAAGTTATTTACAAATGACCGTGATCGATTTATGTTTAGTGATGCGAATGGTTATGTTTACTGTTTAGATAGTTTATACACCGACCCCAATCAATCAAATGTAAAAATTACAAATTTGGTAGATCTGATGCAAGGTGTATATTCTTATGCAAACGGTGGTTTTAAAATTGATTTAGCAGATATAGATGATGATGGAAAAGCGGAATTAATTAGCGGTACACCAAGAGGTGGAGTGGCTATTTATTGGAATGCTAGTTCGGCGCCAGTTGGAATAAATCAAATTAGAAAAAACACCTTAATATCTTACCCAAATCCTTGTGAATCAATATTTTATATTGAAATTCCTTTAAATGAAAAGTTGAATTCTTTGAATATAACAGACCTTATGGGCATTAAAAAAGACATTCCTTTTAGCCTACTAAACAATCAAATTAAACTAGAAAGTAGTA
>JBILIO010000117.1:0-5991 GCA_044349915.1 Sphingobacteriales bacterium
TACCAGGTGCGCAGGCATTCATCGATTCTAACTACGCTGGTTATTCAGTTGTTGGTGCTAGAAGAGATAGTACTTGTCAATATGGTGCGGTAATTAATGTAATGATTTCTAATAGATCATTTACTGGTCCAGTAAAAATTACTTTTGATTTAGCAGGTAATTTCTTAATGAGTTCGGTGCGTTATTCATACGCTAATGCGCCACAATTAGTGAAAGATTACATCACTAATAATTACGCTGGATATAATGTAAGAAACAAAGCAGAGCAAAGTACTTTAGCGAATGCAAGTATTCAATACAATGTATTTGTTGCCGATACGGTTAACAGATATTTAGTAACGGTAAAAGATGACGGAACGCTCGTTTGCGTTAAGTAATTTCTTTAATTATCATATTTCTTAAAAAGCGGCCCAAGCAATTAGGCCGCTTTTTTTTGATTGATAAAGATCATTAAATCCATTTCCAATGCATAATTATTATCAATTGAAAATAAAATTATTATTTTTGTTGAAATTAAAATGGATGAAATTATGGCTAAGCCAATCAAAATAAAAGAAACACCAACGCTCGACGGAAGAGATGTTATCGTTTTTCTAAATAAAATTAAAGCTTCGAATATAAAACAGATTTCTACAGCTGAACAATCTCGTATTTTAAAAAACTACCAAAAACTAAAAGAGATTGCAACATTTTAATGTTCGCTTACATTGAATCAGCAAGACAAATTAATTCGACTTACACAAAATCACCCTATCAAACCCTTTGATTGCGGCGATCAATCTTTAAACAAATTCTTATTTAAAGAAGCAAAACTTTCCCAAACCAAATTGCTTTCTATTACTTATCTGCTAGAAAACGAAACAGACACCATTGCTTTTTTTAGTTTATCGAACGATAAAATCGGAATCAATGAATTTGGCGGTACTAATCTTCAAAAGCTTCGAAAAAAATTAGGCAAACCTATCGAGAAGACATACAAAAGTTATCCCTCAGTTAAAATCGGAAGATTAGCAGTTAATGTTAAATACGAAAGGAAAAATATTGGCACCAGCATGTTAGATTATTTAAAAGTTCTCTTTGTGACTGAAAACAGAACAGGTTGTGCGTTTATAACTGTTGACGCCTATGGGCAATCGCTTGGGTTCTATGAAAAGAATGGGTTTGACTATTTGACAAAACATGATGAAAATCTTGCAACTCGATTATTGTTTTTTGATTTACAACAATTAGTACCAATTCAGCAAGTCTCTTAGCCTAGCGGAAATGGTACTAGAAAAAAGCGACCTAATTGCTTAGGCTCTTCAACCCAAATAAAGGGTACATTTTTTGCTTTGTATATTTAGGCTTAAAGCCTTATATTTAGGGCTCAAATAGAACTGATGAAAGGCATAATTTTAGCTGGCGGGTCTGGAACCCGTTTACACCCTTTAACGCTTGCCATGAGCAAGCAGATGATGCCGGTTTACGATAAACCGATGATTTATTATCCGCTTTCTTGCTTAATGATGGCAGGAATCAAAGACATTTTAATTATTTCGACTCCTCACGATTTACCTAATTTCCAGAAATTATTAGGCGATGGTAAAAACTTGGGCTGTAATTTCGAATATAAAGTACAAGAACAACCGAATGGCTTAGCCCAGGCTTTTGTTATTGGGGCCGATTTTATTGGCAACGATAAAGTGGCTTTAATTTTAGGCGATAATATATTTTTCGGTTCGGGATTAGCCGAATTATTGCAAAGTAATAATAATCCAGATGGTGGCGTAGTGTATGCATACCATGTGAGCGACCCCGAGCGTTATGGTGTGGTCGAGTTTGATGAAAACAACAAAGCCATTTCTATTGAAGAAAAACCAGTACAGCCTAAATCGAGTTATGCTGTTCCGGGATTATATTTTTACGACAACTCGGTTGTAGAAATTGCTAAAAATATTGCACCAAGTCCTCGTGGCGAATACGAAATTACCGATGTCAATAAAGTGTATTTGCAACAAGGTAAATTAAAAGTGAGTATTTTAAATAGGGGCACCGCTTGGTTAGATACCGGTACCTTTGCTTCGCTGATGCAAGCCGGACAATTTGTACAAGTGATTGAAGAAAGACAAAATTTAAAAATTGGTTGTATCGAAGAAGTGGCTTACCGCATGGGATATATTAACAAAGCACAATTACACGCCATCGCTAAACCCCTTGCTAAGAGCGGTTATGGCGAGTATTTATTGAAGCTATAAAAATTCAGATACGCGAACAATAACAAAACGTCAATTCAATTGTTTAAAAAGCTACAAGCACAGAAAACCGCAACAACAACAAACGCAACAACAAAATAAAAAATACAAATGAAATATTTAGGAGAACAATTAGCAACCTTTAACAAACAGATGGAATATGCGATGGCTAATTACCAATCGCATGGAAAGAAAATAGGACAGTTTAAAAATATTGTTATTTCTGGATTAGGTGGCTCGGGCATTACGGGCAAAATTATTAAGAGTTATTATTTAGATAAAATAGATATTCCGGTAGAAACCGTTAGCGATTACCAATTACCAAAATTTGTAAACGCCGATACCTTGGTTATTTTATGTTCTTACTCGGGCAATACCGAAGAAACTTTAAGTGCTTACCACGATGCTAAAGCTAAAGGCGCTAATTGCCTTACTGTTTCTGTAGGCGGTAAAATGTCCGACCTGGCTGCAGCCGATGGTTTGCTTACTTACCGTGCCGAAGGTGGTTACCAACCGCGTGTGGCATTTGGTTATCCTATCACTTATGTGTTTTTAATTTTTGCTGAATTATTAGGACAAGATATTCAATCAGAATTGAAAGAAGTGATCGAGCATGTAAGCAATGTAGAGCAGTTTAAAAGCAGCTCACTAGCCGTGCGTAATTTCTTTAAAGAGAATATTAGAAATAAATATGTAATTGTGGCTTCGCCAGATATGGAAGCAGTGGCGATTCGTTTTGCACAACAAGTACAAGAGAATGCTAAGCTAGAAGCTTTTGTGGTGGTAATACCCGAGGCGAATCACAATGTAATCGAAACGTATTACGAACAGTGGGCTAGTAATTATATTTTCTTGAACTCTGGTGCCAATGCGCGTATTAATTACCGTTTTTCTTTCATCAAAGAATTATTAGAAAAATATAAGAGCCCAGTGTACGAAATGCCAATGGGTAACCGTAGTATTTCGCATATTATCGAAATGGTGTTTTTATTAGATTGGGTTTCCTTGCAAATTGCTGACGAAGTTTCGGCAGTTTCTAACCAAATCAAAAACATTATTGATTTAAAAGATTATTTGAGCGCAAAATAATTTTTGCCGAAGCGTTTGTTAAGTTAGTAGAAAGCTCAGCAACAGCATAAAGCAAACACAAAACGCAACAACAATAAAGAAGCTAGCAGAAAGCAAGCATAACAAAATAAAGCAACAAGCAGCAAAATAAAAGAGCAATGAAAGTAGCATTAATCACTGGTATTACCGGGCAAGACGGGGCTTATTTAGCAGAGTTTTTGTTGAAAAAAGGATATATGGTGCACGGTTTAAAAAGAAGAAGTTCTTTATTTAATACCGACCGCATCGATCATTTATATCAAGACCAGCACGAGTATCATGTGAATTTTAAATTGCATTATGGCGACTTAACTGACTCTACCAATTTGATTCGCATTGTACAAGAAACACAGCCCGACGAAATTTATAATTTAGCGGCTATGAGTCATGTGAAGGTGAGTTTTGATACACCAGAATATACGGCCAATGCCGATGGCATTGGAACGCTGCGTTTATTAGAAGCAGTGCGCATTTTAGGCTTAAGCAAAAAAACTAAAATTTACCAAGCAAGTACTTCGGAGTTATATGGTTTGGTGCAAGCGGTGCCGCAATCAGAGACTACGCCTTTCTATCCGCGCTCTCCTTATGCAGTAGCTAAAATGTATGCGTACTGGATTACGGTCAATTACCGCGAAGCCTATGGCATGTATGCTTGCAATGGTATTTTATTTAACCACGAAAGCCCGGTGCGTGGCGAAACTTTTGTAACGCGTAAAATTACCCGAGCTGCTTCAAAAATTGCGATGGGTTTACAAGATAAAATGTATTTAGGTAACCTCGATGCCCGCAGAGATTGGGGCCATGCCAAAGATTATGTAGAGGCTATGTATTTAATTTTACAACAAGAAAAGCCCGAAGATTTTGTGATTGCCACCGGTGTAACTACTACCGTGCGCGATTTTGTAAAAATGAGTTTTGCAGAACTCGGAATCGAATTAGAATTTTCTGGCAAAGACACTGCCGAAAGAGGTGTAGTGATTGATGTCGATAAAGATAAAATGTTGTCTTTGGGTTTAAATCCTGATGATATTAAGTTTGGGCAGACGGTAGTTTTAGTAGATGAAAAATATTTCCGCCCTACTGAAGTTGATTTATTAATTGGCGATCCAAGCAAAGCGAACAAGCAATTAAATTGGAAACCCAAATACGATTTACCAGCACTCGTAAAAGAAATGGTGATTTCGGATTTACAATTAATGAAAAAAGAAGAGTATTTAAAAGCAGGTGGTTTTAAAACCAACAATTATTTTGAATAATTAACAATGAAAATAGCCATCATAGGTTTAGGTTATGTGGGATTACCATTGGCCATCGAGTTTGGAAAAAAATATCCGGTATTGGGTTTCGATATTGATGCAAGCCGTGTGGCCGAATTAAATAAAGGCGAAGACCGTACACTCGAAGCCGATTTAGTAGGCATGCAAACCGCTATGAAAGGCAGTGCCAGCAATGGTTTAAGCTTCTCATCTAATACCGACGATTTAAAAGCTTGTACTATTTTTATAGTAACCGTTCCAACACCCATCGATCAATTTAAAAAACCAGATTTAAAACCTTTATTAAAAGCCAGCGAAATGTTAGGCAAGGTTTTGAAAAAAGGTGATATTGTTATATACGAATCTACGGTGTATCCGGGATGTACCGAAGAAGATTGTGTACCTGTTTTAGCAAAAACAAGTGGCTTAGTTTTCAATCAAGATTTTTATTGTGGTTATTCGCCAGAGCGCATTAACCCAGGCGATAAAGTTAATACGCTTACCAAAATTAAAAAAGTAACTTCTGGTTCTACGCCAGCTATTGCTAAACAAGTAGATGAATTGTATCAAAGCATCATTACTGCTGGCACGCATTTAGCGCCTAGTATTAAAGTAGCTGAAGCCAGCAAAGCCATAGAGAATGCACAACGCGATGTCAACATTTCTTTTGTAAACGAATTGGCTTTGATTTTTGATCGCATGGATATTGATACGCAAGATGTTTTAGCTGCAGCGGGTACCAAATGGAATTTCTTAAAATACCAACCCGGTTTAGTTGGAGGCCATTGCATTGGAGTAGACCCCTATTATTTAGCACATAAAGCAGAAAGTTTAGGATACCAACCCCAAGTTATTTTATCGGGCCGTAGGGTAAACGATACTATGGGTATGTTTGTGGCCAATAAAGTTGTGAAGCTAATGATCAATAAAGGCATCACTATTAAAGGTGCAAAAGCATTAGTATTAGGTGTAACCTTTAAAGAAAATTGCCCCGACATTCGTAATTCTAAAGTAATCGATATTGTACAAGAGTTAAATCAATTTGGTTTAGAAGTGGAGGTATACGATCCACATGCCGATGCGCATGCGGTACACAATGAATATAAAATAGATTTAATTCCACAAATAGCAAAAGGCTACGATGCAGTGGTATTAGCTGTTTCGCACCAAGAGTTTAAATCGATTAATTACCCAAGTATTTTAAATAATCCGAGTGTGTTATTCGATACCAAAGCATTTATCGATCGCGATTTAGTCGACGGTCGATTATAAAAAATAAACCATGAATTATTTTGCACACGATTCTGCTATTATTGATGAACCCGCGCACATTGGCAAGGGTACAAAAATTTGGCATTTTTCGCATGTGATGGCTGGCGCGCAGATTGGAAACAATT
>JBILIO010000123.1:0-5612 GCA_044349915.1 Sphingobacteriales bacterium
TCGGCTGCATTGGTTTCTGCGCTTAATGCTTGGTTGTAAGTTTTTTCGGAATTCTTTTGAGCATCTGCTAAAGAATAATATAGATCATCGTTAGCTGTGTAACGACTCGTGTTTTGCATGCTTGAACAAGCTCCAAGTAGGAGTGCGAAAGCAACTAAAGGAATTTGGAAGTTTTTCATAAGAGTTCTCCTTTAAGATTAGGTAATTATTTCTGAAGCAATAACGCTAAAATTCTTATTTTTGTTATAAATTTCGTCATTATTTAATAAAAACAATAGCTTTTGTTAAATTACGACAATAATATTACAATTCCCTATTTCTAAAAAAAAGATGAGCAAAGGATTAACCAGCAGGAGCGCCGACTATTCGGCATGGTATAACGAATTAGTAACCAAAGCCGATTTAGCAGAACATTCGGATGTACGCGGTTGTATGGTAATTAAACCCTATGGTTATGCCATTTGGGAAAACATGCAAAAAGTATTGGATCAAATGTTCAAAGATACCGGCCATTCGAATGCTTACTTCCCCTTGTTTATTCCTAAATCTTTTTTCGCTAAAGAAGCAAGTCACGTCGATGGTTTTGCCAAAGAGTGCGCAGTTGTTACGCATTATCGTTTAAAGAACGATGGCAATGGAGGCATTATGGTAGATCCAGATGCAAAACTAGAAGAAGAATTAATTGTCAGACCAACATCTGAAACTATTATCTGGAATACCTATCGCGGATGGATTCAATCCTATCGTGATTTACCCATACTAGTAAATCAATGGGCCAATGTAGTACGCTGGGAAATGCGAACGCGTTTGTTCTTGCGTACTTCAGAATTTTTATGGCAAGAAGGTCATACGGCTCATGCAACTGCCGACGAAGCCATTGCAGAAACAAAACAAATGTTAGAAGTGTATGCTACTTTTGCCGAAGATTGGATGGCAGTGCCAGTGATGAAAGGTGCAAAATCTCCTAACGAAAGATTTGCCGGAGCATTAGACACTTATTGTATTGAAGCGCTCATGCAAGATGGTAAAGCCTTACAGGCGGGTACTTCCCATTTCTTAGGACAAAATTTTGCTAAAGCATTTGATGTAAAATTTACCAATAAAGAAGGAAAAATAGAACATGTTTGGGCAAGTTCTTGGGGCGTTTCAACCCGTTTAATTGGCGCGCTGATTATGGCACATTCCGACGACGAAGGTTTGGTATTGCCACCTAAATTGGCGCCAATTCAAGTAGTAATTGTACCCATTTTTAATAACGAAGAAGTCTTAGCTGGTATTCGTGCTTGCGTTGATACATTTATGCCTGCTTTAAAAGCAAAAGGCATCAGCGTGAAGTTCGACGACCGCGATACGCAAAGACCAGGTTATAAATTTGCCGAATGGGAATTAAAAGGCGTGCCTGTTAGGTTAGCCATTGGCCCACGCGATATCGAAAACGGTACCGTTGAAATTGCTCGTAGAGATACCAAAGAAAAATATTCGGTTTCCTTAACTCATATTGACAAAACCATCGAAGCTTTGTTAGATACCATTCAACAAGACATTTTTCAGAAGGCATTAAATTACCGCAACGATCACATTACGCCTGCAAATACCTATCAAGAATTCAAAGAATTATTAGATGGTAAAGCTGGATTTATTGCGGCACATTGGGATGGTACACCCGAAACAGAAGAAAAAATTAAACAACAAACCAAAGCGACTATACGTTGTATTCCATTGAATAACACCTTAGAAGATGGCGTTTGTATATACAGCGGAAAGCCTTCTACTCAAAGGGTTTTGTTTGCAAGAGCATATTAATATAAAAACACCATGGCGCAAGAAAGTCATTACGCAGAAATTGTCGAAAAATTAAAAGATCATTCTTCGATGAAGCAATTTATTCATCGTAATACGATGACGCAAATTGCAGCTATCAAAAAATCCTTGATCAATTTGTCTTTGAATTTAAGTAAAGATGTGACTGCGATAGATAATAATGTAGAAATAGTTTATACCGATGGTGGAGAATTCGAAGCTGAAATTAAATTTTCTGGCGACGCTTTAATTTTTGCCATGCATACCAATGTATTTACTTTTCCAGCAGAACATAAAATTCATCAATTACCTTTTGTAAAAGCGAATCCCAAAAAAGCATATTGTGGTTTAATTCAGATATATAATTTTTTATCAGATTCTATCAAATACAATAGGCTAAACGATTTGGGCTATTTGGTTACCCGTATTTTTATTAATTCTGAAAATCAATTTTTCTTAGAGGGGAAAGACGATTTAAACTATGGCATAGCCAATTACGAAAATCAAATTTTTGATGCAAAGGCCATCGATGATGTTATTCAACATGCCATTTTATTTGCTATCGATTTCGAATTACAAGTACCACCGCTCGAACAAAGCGAAATTATAACACTAGCAGAAAAGCAATACAATACGACTACTTCTGGTATGAGTACGGGCAAACGCTTAGGCTTCGAATTCAAATCCAGCGAAGCAAAACCCTTGAGTTAATTATAATTTAATATTATAAGTTACGCCGTTGATGGTAATGGTTGCATCGTCATCGCAGCTACCATTTCCATAATCAATTTCCAATGTTTTTTTGCTGTTGACAAACTCGATGATGCCCTGAGTAATATACTTACAAGCCATTTTAACAATTAATGGATTTTGTATGGTTAAAGTATAGGCATTGCCTTTTCTATTGATACCTGATCCATTTCCGGTAATGGTATATTCGTCGTCGATGAGTAAATTTTTTGTGTTTGCACCTGCGGTCCAAGCTCTGTTTCTAGTACTTTGCCAGCTAATAGTTCCACTCGAAGTAATGATGCTTGCGGTATCTACTTGTATACTAAAATTAAGAAAGCCATTACTATTGAGGCCATTGTTCTTGATGGTTTTTAATCCATGAATTTCATTTCCATTGATAGTATAGTTTTGAAAATGCGTGGTTATTACGGTTGCACTATCGCGGTATTTACCCGAAAAAATAGAAACAATTTTTCCATTTCTGATGCGACCATCTGAACAAATATTTTGATTGAAAAAAATGGTCATGGTTTTTGGAAATCCACCATTGGTGGTTAAGATTTGCACACTATCGGCACAACCTAATGAGGCAAAGGTTTGTATACCATTGTCGGTCAATTTACCATTCATAGATTCGCTATTAGCAGCTTCTTCATCTATTCTTTTATAAACATCGTCGAACATGTTTTCTGCAATGGCATTATCTATCGCAGCAGATTGATCATTTAGTTCATCCTTTTTACATCCTGTAAAAAATAATATAGATACAATGAATGTGCTTAAAACAAGGTTTTTCATATAATTTGAATTTAATACAATACTAAGATAATTTATTATTTAAAAGTTTCAAATTTTTGAGTTTATGGGTATATTATGTTATTTTTAGGCATAAAAAACAATACAAATGGCATATAAATTCGGAACCAAAGCAATTCATGCAGGGCAAAGCCCCGATCCATCAACAGGTGCAATCATGACACCCATATTTCAAACTTCTACTTTTGTGCAAGCTTCACCTGGTAAACACCAAGGTTATGCATATGCCCGTGGTAAAAACCCAACGCGTACAGCGCTCGAAGATTGTTTAGCGGCTTTAGAAAATGCTAAACATGCCTTGTGTTTTTCGAGCGGCATGGGCGCAACCGATGCGGTTGCTAAATTATTAAAACCAGGCGACGAAGTCATTACTGGTAACGATTTATATGGTGGTACATACCGCATGTTTACTAAAGTTTTTGCCAACTATGGAATCAAATTTCATTTCATCGATTTACACGATGCGCAAAATATTCAAAATTACATTAACGAAAACACCAAATTGATTTGGGTAGAAACCCCAACTAATCCAACTATGAAAATTGTTGATATTGCCGCATGTGCAAAAATTGCTAAAGCAAGTAATATTACTTTTGCAGTCGATAATACTTTTGCATCGCCATATCTCCAAAACCCAATAGATTTGGGCGCAGACATCGTGATGCATTCGGTTACTAAATATTTAGGTGGGCATTCGGATGTAATCATGGGCGCACTAATGATGAACGACGAAACTTTGTATGAGCGACTGGCATTCATCCACAATTCTTGTGGTGCAACTCCGGGGCCAATGGATTCTTTTTTGGTTTTAAGAGGTATTAAAACTTTGCATTTAAGAATGAAAGCACATTGCGAAAACGGAAAAGCAGTAGCACATTTTTTACGCAATCACCCTAAAGTAGATAAAGTGTATTGGCCAGGTTTCGAAGACCATCCTAACCACGAAATTGCAAAAACACAAATGCGCGATTTTGGGGGAATGATTTCTTTTACCACTAAAAACGCTAGTATCGAAGACACTTTTAAATTGGCATCTTCTTTCAAAGTATTTTCTTTAGCCGAATCATTAGGTGGTGTAGAATCATTGATCAATCATCCTGCAACCATGACGCATGCTTCGATTCCAAAGGCCGACAGAGAAACTGCAGGCGTCGTAGATTCGCTGCTTCGTTTAAGTGTTGGAGTAGAAGACATCGAAGATTTATTGGAAGATTTAGCGCAAGCATTGAACTAATATTTACTTAGCAATAAAAAATGGAAGTACACCATCATCCACATGTTCCCACTCATGTTAAACCATGGAAAGAATATTTATTAGAAGGCATCATGATATTTATAGCCGTTTCATTTGGTTATACTGCTGAAAATATCAGGGAACATTATATTGAAACCAAAAAAGCAGTTTCCAGCGCCAAAAATTTATATGTGGATTTAGTAGCAGATTCTGTTGAATATGCATCAAGTCTTCAAAAAAGACAATGGCAAGAAAATTATTTTGACATTCTCAATAAGAGCTATCAAAGCAATCAAATTGCAGAAGATATACCCACTGTTTATGCGGCACATCAATTGCTTGCACAAAGAATGATGCCAATTATGAATAACATGGCATTAGATGAGGTTAAAAATTCCGGTGCTTTAAAGTTTATTGACAATAAAAAATTAAAAGTTGCGATTCAGGCTTATTCGAGCATGGCTGCTAATATTAAAGTACGCGAACAAAGAGAGTTTGGGTATATAGACCGATTAGTAGACCCACTAACCGTTGGATATTTCCAATTTGATTTTTATAGAAAATTTTCATACAACACCAAAATAGTCAATAAAAAAATTATTGACATGCCAATTCCGCCAAATTTAAAAATTATGAATGAGGCTAAATTAGATTGGAATCAATATATGGCTACTTTAGGGATGTTACAAATGATTCGCGAATCAACCAATGAGGTTACCATTATTCCAACACAAAAAAAGTGTAACGAATTATTGGTATTGTTGAGGGCTTATTTAATTGAACATAATGCATTTAATGAGTAAGTAAAAAAATATTTTGATTATGAAAAAATTTACGCTATTGACATTATTTATTTTGTTTGTAACAACACAAACAAATGCGCAAATATATTTTAGTGATGTGGCGCCCATTATTTATAATAAATGTGGTAATTGCCATCACGAAAACCAACATGCATCATCGTTAATGACATATGCCGATGTGAGTAGTAAAATATATCCGATCAGTGCGTATTTGACTGCAGGTTATA
>JBILIO010000118.1:0-5922 GCA_044349915.1 Sphingobacteriales bacterium
GCCGGTGCTAGGTTCAATGGCAACCACGCTTCCTTTTTTATTTCGCATCAGTTTTTCGGCCAACTTTTGAATGCGTAAATCGAGCGAGGAAATTAATTTTTCTCCTGCAATGGCAGTGGTGTCGTATTTACCTTGTTCGTAACTTCCTTGGTCTCGGTTTAGGGCATCTACCATAATAATTTTAGTACCTCTTTGCCCACGTAAAATAGTTTCGTAAGATTTCTCGATGCCCGAAATTCCAATGTAGTCGCCTATTTGGTAATAATTATTTGTTTTCTTAATTCTGTTTTCATCTACTTCTCCAATATAGCCAAGTACTTGCGCTGCTACCGAATCTGGATATCTTCTAACTGTTCTGTTTTGTACAAAAAAGCCTTGGTAATCAAAAAGTCTTTCTTGAATAGAAGCATACGCGCGTGCAGATAATTGCTTTGCAAAAATAGAGGCTTTATAAGGAGAGAATTTTCTTGCTTTATTTATTCGAGTAATGAATTCTTTTTTATCAATACTCATTAGTTTACAAAAGCCAATGGTATCGAGGTTTTTGGCTTGTCTTGGTATGACCATTAAATCGTAAACGGGTTCGTTTTGAACAATAATTTTTCCTTTTCTATCGTATATAATTCCACGTGCAGGATATACCGTTAGTTTTCTTAATACATTATTATTGGCTGATAAAAAATAACTATCGTCAATTACTTGAATGAAAAATAATCGAACAATTAAGATAATGCAAGTGAATATGAGTATACCTTGAATAATAAATTTTCGTTCAAAAAAAATATTCATCTATCTTTTTTTGGAATTACTAAGTAAATATTGAGATAAGATGATCAGCACTAAGGTAAACAGCGAACTCAATGCGGTTCTTGCAAGCGTAATAAAGAATTCAGATAATCTAAAAACTTCAATGTTGAACAAAATTAAATGATGAGTAAAAACCATGATGATGGCATAGGTGATGAACCATGGCGCCCCCATACTTTTTAAGTTCGGTGTTATTTGGTGTTCATAGCCGCCCCTTGGCGTAATGATTAAAAAAATCATGGGTCTGATAAATGCAATAAAAGTACAGGCTATGGTGTGCATGCCATCTGTACTCGAGAAGGTGTCTATACTAAGGCCTAATAAAAACGAAAACAGTAACACAAAAAAGGGTGCTGTTTCGAATGGCAATAACAAAATAAATAGTATATATAAATAAGGATTGAAAAGATTAAATAAGCCTACATTATTTAGTACTACAACTTGTAAGAGCGCTAAGAATAAAAAACGAAAGGTATTACTGACGATAGGATTAATCATTGATGCGTCCTCCTTCAATTTTTACTTTTTCGTCTGCTAAAATATCTGAAACCACATAGACATATCTTAAGGTAGAAAAGTTGGTTGACAAATTGATGGATACTTCAAAAAAGTTATCTCCATTTTTTTGACTCACGCTGTTTACTTTCCCAACCATAACGTTTTCCGGGAAAATAGAAGAGAAACCAGTAGTTGTTATGGAATCTCCGATTTTTACTTTTACATGGGTGGGGATGTCTCTTAAACTAGCAATTTTAGGATTCAATCCATCCCATACTAAAGATCCAAAGTCTTTACTTGAATTAAGCTGTGCGCTAATTCTAGCGTCTTTATGTAAAAAAGAAATAACAGAACAATAATGGTCAGATACATCTTTCACAATCCCTACAATGCCATCGCCACAAATCACACCCATGTTTTTTCTGATGCCATGAATTCGACCTCTATTTAAAGTCAAATAATTATTTCTTTTTAAAATGGTATTGTTAATCACCTTTGCTTGAATGTAGGTGTATTGTTGAAACGACATGCTGGTGTCTGTATATACACCCGTATTAATTTTATTGGAGTAGCGTTCCGATAAAACTTGGTTTTTTAACCTGGCATTTTCAATAGATAGACTATCGTTTACTATACTAAGGTTTATAAATGATTCCACATTAGAACTGATGCTAAATATTTTACCACTTATTTTGTTGGAAGAATTAAAAAAGCTAGCACTTTGGTAGTTATTGCTATTGAATAACATCGAAAAGGCAATGACTTCTAAGAATAAAAAAAGAAAGAAAGAATAATATCTAATAAAGAATATTCCTAGGTTGCGCATTAGGGGAGTTTTATATTGCTTGCTTTAGCTAATTAGGTCATTAAGAATTTAAAATTCCCGATGTTTTTCAATGCAATACCTGTGCCTCTTACAACTGCTCTTAATGGGTCTTCTGCAATATGAACAGTTAACTTTGTTTTTGCAGAAATACGCTTATCCAAACCACGTAATAATGCACCACCACCTGTTAAATAAATTCCGGTTTGATAAATATCAGCAGAAAGTTCTGGAGGTGTAATCTCTAAAGCCTTTAAAATTGCTTCTTCAATTTTAGAGATTGATTTGTCTAAGCAATGTGCAATTTCTGTATAAGAAACTTTA
This sequence comes from Sphingobacteriales bacterium, assembly GCA_044349915.1. GTDB lineage: Bacteria > Bacteroidota > Bacteroidia > Sphingobacteriales > Sphingobacteriaceae > CAIKLP01. The sequence goes on from JBILIO010000118.1 coordinate 2,453, forward strand.
ATTTGTTTGGGTATACCTGTCATTAAATCTCTCCCTTGCACCGCAAAATCTGCAGGAGGATCAGTCAATTCAGGCAATGCAGCGCCTACTTCTAATTTAATTTTTTCTGCAGTTCTATCGCCAATTAAAATATTGTGTTGACGTCGCATGTAATTTACAATGTCACTGTCAAAGTTATCTCCAGCCACACGAATAGATTGATCGCAAACAATTCCTGATAAAGCAATGACTGCAATTTCTGTAGTACCACCGCCAATATCAATAATCATATTTCCCATTGGTTCTTCTACATCGATACCAATTCCAATTGCGGCTGCCATTGGTTCGTGAATCATATAAACTTCTTTTGCTCCTGCAATTTCTGCCGAGTCGCGGACTGCTCTTTTTTCTACTTCTGTAATTCCAGAAGGAATACAGATAACCATTTTTAAACTTGGTAAAAACCAACCCTTACCCGTGTTAATCATTTTAATCATACCACGAATCATGTGTTCTGCAGCATCAAAATCTGCAATAACGCCATCTTTTAATGGACGAATTGTTTTAATTCCATCATGAGATTTTCCATCCATTTGCATGGCTTGTTTACCCACCGCAATCACCTTATTGGTTTTTCTGTCGATGGCAACAATAGAGGGTTCGTCTACCACTACTTTATCGTTATGAATAATTAGTGTATTGGCAGTTCCTAAATCTATGGCAATTTCTTGCGTGAAAAAATTAAATAATCCCATTGTATAAAAGTTTTTACAGCTTTCTAGCTGTGTAAATTACATAAAAATATGAATATTATGATTGATATAAAAATACAAATATTTATTAATGCTTAAAATGCCTAATACCTGTCATCACCATAGCTAATCCATGTGTATTGCAATAGTCGATAGAGGCTTGGTCTTTGATTGATCCGCCAGGCTGTAGAACAGCTGTTATACCTGCATTGTGAGCGATTTCTACGCAATCGGGGAATGGGAAAAAAGCATCAGAAGCCATCACCGAACCTTTTAAATCGAAACCAAAAGTATGCGCTTTTAAAATGGCTTGTTGCAAAGCATCTACCCTCGACGTTTGTCCTACACCACTTGCAATTAATTGCGCGTTTTTAACGATCACTATCGTATTTGATTTGGTGTGTTTTACTAATTTACCAGCAAATTCTAAATCCTTTAATTCCGCTGCTGTAGCGAGTTTGCTGCTTGCAGGCTTCATTTGCTCGGCAGATTCTATCGATAAATCTTTGTCTTGTTCTATCACGCCATTCAATAAAGTTTTGAATTGTTTTTTAGGTAATTCAACGGTTTTCTGTTGTAATAAAATTCGGTTCTTTTTCTCTGTTAAAAGGCTCAGTGCATCTGCGTCAAAGCTAGGCGCAATAAGCACTTCAAAGAATAAAGGCTGAATTAAAGTAGCCGTTTCTTTATCAATATTTCTATTACATATTAATACACCACCAAATGCAGAAACAGGGTCACATGCTAATGCGATTGACCAAGCTTCGGCTATTGTAGCACGACTTGCAATGCCACAAGCATTGGTATGTTTTAAAATAGCAAAAGTAGGTTCTGTAAACTCTTTAATTAATTCAACAGCAGCATCTACATCAACTAAATTATTATATGACAATTCTTTGCCATTTAATTTGTCGAACATTTGGTTTAAATCTCCATAAAACACGCCGTTTTGATGAGGGTTTTCGCCGTATCTTAAAATACTTGATTGTTGAATACTTTGTTTAAAAACCGAGAGTGGATCTTCTTGATTAAAATAATTAAAAATAGCAGCATCGTAATGGGAGCTAATATTAAAGGCTCTTTTGGCAAATGCTCTTCGCATAGAAAGGCTGCTACCACCTTGATTTTCAGTTAAAATAGTCGCTAACATGCTGTATTCGTTTCTGCTAGCCACAATAATTACATCTTGGTGATTTTTTGCTGCTGCTCTAATTAAGGAAATACCGCCGATATCTATTTTTTCGATAATTTCTTCTGAAGAGGCGCCAGAAGCCACTGTTTCTTCGAACGGATATAAATCAACAATTACCAAATCAATCTCCGGAATTTCGAACTGTTGAATTTCTGCTTGATCAGAAGCGTTTGCTCTTCTTGTTAAAATTCCTCCAAACACCTTTGGATGCAAGGTTTTAACCCTGCCTCCCAAAATAGAAGGGTAGCTCGTCAGTGTTTCGACAGGTATTACCGGCACATTCATTTCTTTAATGAAAGTTTCTGTACCGCCAGTAGAATATATTGTTACGCCATGTTGATGAAGTAATTCGATGATTGGCGCTAAATGGTCTTTGTAATAAACCGAAATCAGGGCTGATTTAACCTTTTTGATATTTTCCATTAATTGAAGGGGATTGAAGCTGCAAATTTAGCAAAAAAACGGGAATTATAAAGCCAGGCTCGCTTTCTCGGTCTTCTTTAATAGGTCTTCAATTATTCTTGGATAATGCAAATGTTCTAGTTGATGAACTTTGTATGCAAGTTTTTCGGTGGTGTCTGTTTTTTCTACCACACATTTATTTTGATAAATAATTTCTCCTTCATCAAAAGTCTCATTTACATAATGAATCGTAATGCCAGTTTCGTGATCGTGATTTGCTATTACTGTTTCATGAATGATATCGCCATACATGCCTTTACCTCCATACTTTGGCAACAAGGCAGGGTGTATGTTGATAATTCTTTTAGGATATTGCTGAATAATGTTTGCGGGTATCAACCATAAAAAACCAGCAAGCACAATAATGTCTATGTCTAGGTTTTTTAATAATTGCAATATAGTAGCAGAGTCGTATAACTCTTCTTTACTGAAAACATGTGTTGGGATTTCAAAATTATCTGCTCTTTGTAAAACGTAGGAGTCTGCTCTATTGGAAAGAACAATGGCTACTTCCATTTCTTTGTGGCGTTTAAAATGTTCCATAATGCGTTGTGCATTCGAACCAGAACCAGAAGCAAAAATAGCGATACGTTTCAAGGGCATTTAATTTAATTTCAAAAGTAGCAATAATTTTGCTTTTGTTGAAATCAAATTCAATCAAAAAAAAAGAGCGATATTGCTATCGCTCTTTTTTTATTTACAAGTTGCCTCTTAACGATTGTTCTCTTTCAATAGATTCAAACAATGCCTTGAAATTACCTTTACCAAAGGATGTTGCGCCTTTCCTTTGAATAATTTCGTAAAAAACAGTTGGTCTGTCTTCGACAGGTTTGGTGAAAATTTGTAATAAATAACCTTCTGGATCGCGGTCTACTAAAATGTTCAGGTTTTTTAATGCCGCTATATCTTCGTCGATTGCACCTACACGATCGATCAAATCATCGTAATAGGATTCGGGTACGACTAAGAAATCTACGCCTCTGTTTCTCATCTCCGCAACCGTTTTTAAAATATCGTCGGTTGCAACTGCAATATGTTGTACACCCGCACTTTTGTAAAAATCAATGTACTCTTCTATTTGAGAT
>JBILIO010000119.1:0-5895 GCA_044349915.1 Sphingobacteriales bacterium
ATTCAAGCTGTTAAATTAATTAATCAATTTAAAACAGCTAAAATTGATGCCGCAAAACTAAATGAACATTATTTTTTCAATATGTCGGGAATGGGATTTGATGCGCACATTAGCCATGTATTTGCAAAGGATAAAAACAGAGGTTTGCTAGGTTACGTTAAAGCTACTTTTAGTGAATTAAAAAATTACCGCAGTAAAAATTACGAAATTATTATCGACGGAAAAACATTAAAAGAAGATGCTTTTATTTTAAGTGTGGCCAATTCTAGCCAATACGGAAACGAAGCTCACATAGCACCTCGGGCGGAATTACAAGACGGCTTATTAGATTTAGTAATTGTAAAACCATTCCCATTATATTTAATGCCATTGTTGGCACTGCGAATGTTTTTGAAGACAGCTGATCAATCGAAATACTTCATTAGTTTACAAGGGGAATCGATATTAATTAATCGCAACAACAATGTAATTCATTTAGATGGTGAGCCAAAGTTGGTAAGCGAAAATATTCAAATTCAAATTTTAGTTAAGGCCATAAATATAATTGTTCCATAACATGTCAAAAAAAAATAGCAGTGGTGGCATTATGTATTCTACCAACCCAGATTTCGAATTTCAACAAGCATCCGAAGAAATAAGCAGTACACCTGCAAACAACCAACAAGATTTACGCGTCCAATTAGATAAAAAGCAAAGAGCGGGCAAGGCGGTTACTTTAATTACTGGTTTTGTTGGTTTAGACTCCGACTTACTCGATTTGGGCAAAAAATTAAAATCGAAATGTGGCGTAGGTGGCACGGTAAAAGATGGCGAAATTATCATACAAGGAGATTTCAGAGAAAAAATCATTCAAATACTGCAAACAGAAGGCTATAAAGTAAAAAGAATTGGCGGATAAACTTTGTTTTTAGTAATTTGCGCCACCTATTTATGTATTTACAAACATCGAAAAACAGCATTAAATGAATAATGAATTTGGATTAAGAGCAAGCAATGCAAGTGTTGCTACTTTAGGATTAGGAAATGTTGCGGCAGCTTATTGGAATATGACACCCGCAGAATTAGTGGAAGAGGCAATTGTTAGGGGCGAGGGCAGACTTGTTGATTCTGGAGCATTAGCTGCAGACACTGGCGAGTTTACAGGAAGATCACCTAAAGATAGATTTATTGTTAAAGACGCCATTACCGAAAATGCAGTTTGGTGGGGAGATGTAAATATTCCATTTGACAGTCAAAAATTTGATTTATTATACCATAGAGTTTGCGCATACTTAGCAGGCAAAGAAATTTTTGTGAGAGATGCTTACGCTTGTGCAGATCCAAAATACCGCACGAATATTCGTGTTGTTACCGAGCAAGCGTACCACAATATTTTTGCAAATAATTTATTTTTGCGTCCAACGAAAGAAGAAGTATTAAACTTTTCGCCAGAGTGGACCATCGTCAACGCACCCGGTTTTAAAGCCGATCCAGCCATTGATGGAACACGCCAACACAATTTCGCTATTCTAAATTTTACTAAAAAAATTATTTTAATTGGCGGAACCGGTTATACAGGCGAAATTAAAAAAGGAATTTTCGGTGTGTTAAATTTTGTTTTACCACATGATAAAAATGTATTGTCGATGCATTGTTCTGCAAACATTGGCAAAGATGGTGACACGGCTATTTTCTTTGGTTTATCGGGTACAGGTAAAACTACTTTATCGGCCGATCCTAATAGAGGATTAATTGGCGACGACGAACACGGATGGGCAACAGATACCGTATTTAATTTAGAAGGCGGATGTTATGCAAAGTGTGTAGACTTAACCAAAGAAAAAGAACCAGAAATTTGGGAAGCCATTAAATTTGGTGCTTTACTAGAAAACATTGTTTGTTACGAGGAAACTAGCACGGTAGATTTTTCTAATATTTCTAAAACAGAAAACACGCGAGTTGCTTATCCAATCCATCACATAGCGAATGCGGTAGAACCTTCTATTGCAAGCAACCCTAAAAATATTTTCTTTTTAACTTGTGATGCATACGGCGTTTTGCCACCAATTTCGAAGTTAGATGCGGGGCAAGCGATGTATCATTTTATTTCTGGTTATACTGCAAAAGTAGCGGGAACAGAAGCTGGAGTTACCGAACCACAAACTACTTTTTCGGCATGCTTTGGAAAAGTATTTTTACCATTACATCCTGCAAAATATGCAGAAATGTTGGGTAAGAAAATGAAAGAAAACCAAGTTAATGTTTGGTTAGTGAATACTGGCTGGACCGGAGGTGCTTATGGCACTGGCTCAAGAATGAAATTAAGTTATACACGCGCAATGATTACTGCAGCATTGAACGGAGCACTCGCTAGCGTTGAGTTTGAGCAGCATCCAATTTTTGGATTGCAAATGCCAACTACTTGTCCAAATGTACCTTCAGAAATTTTAAATCCAAGAAATACCTGGGGCAACGCAGCAGATTACGATAAAAAGGCAAATGAATTAGCCCAAAAATTTATTAAGAATTTTGAACAATATGCCGAAGGTGTTTCTCCCGAAATTTTAGCAGCAGCACCTGTCGCAAAATCATAAAAAAATAATCAAAAAATAAAAAAAGATGGCTTTAGAAACACAAGGAAAATTACATGAAATTTTTGATCCGCAACAAATCACAGAGCGATTCAAAAAAAGAGAATTTGTAGTGGAAATAGATGACAATGGATATTTACAACATGTAAAATTTCAATTGAATCAAGATAAATGCAGTTTAGTAGATGCTTATCAAATTGGCGACCAAATTAAAGTTTCTTTTAATTTAACAGGACGCCAGTTTACGCGTAAAACAGGCGAATTAGATTATATCACTAATGTGGTTGCTTGGAGATTAGAGCGAGTGGGCGCAGGAGCCGGTGCTAGTGCATCCGCAGCACCCATGCCAACAGAACCACCCGCATTTAATATCGGCAGTACAGACGGAGCAGACGACTCGCTTCCATTCTAAAAAGAATTTTAGGCTTAAAACACTGAATATCATATATTTAACTTTTAACCTGAAATCTCAGGTTAATTTTACATTAATAAATGATTTCAAAATTTTTTTATCCCTAAAAAATTCTATTTTTGTGTGCCTACTCATAAAATGAAGGGTAATTTATATCAAAACTTAACGTTAAATCTTAAAAATAAAAACTAATTAATAAAACAATGGCAAACGAAGCAAAAGTAGCTGCTGCTGCAAAAGTTGAAAAAGGGAATGGATTGAGTACTTTTTTCGCATCATTTACTATTCCACTATGTTTATTGGTGGGTATCTTAATTTTCACATTTGTGATGGGTGCGCCTTCAAACTTTGAAGGAAATGATCCAGCGAATCACCCAGTTCAAGAAGGTGCAGGACACGTATTAGGTTTGATCCACAAAGGTGGTTACATCGTTCCTATTTTATTGTCATTGGTTTTAATGAACATTACTTTTTCTATTGAGCGTTACTTAACAATTGGTAAAGCACAAGGAACAGGAAATGCAGAAGCATTTGTTAGAAAAATCAGAGCAAAATTAGACCAAAATGATGTAGATGGCGCTATTAAAGAGTGTGACGCACAAAGAGGTTCTGTTGCGAATGTAATGCGTTCTACGCTAATTAAATACAAAGAAATGCAAGGCTTAACTTCTATGCCGGTAGACCAAAGAATCATCTCTATTCAAAAAGAAATTGAAGAGTCGGTTACTTTAGAATTACCAGGTTTAGAAAAAAACTTAGTTGTTATTGCAACCATGGCTTCGGTTTCTACCTTAATCGCGTTATTAGGAACGGTATTGGGTATGATTAAAGCGTTCTCTGCATTAGCAACCGCAGGTTCTCCAGACTCTGTAGCTTTAGCAACAGGTATTTCTGAGGCCTTAATCAACACGGCTTTAGGTATTGGTAACTCTGCTATTGCAACAATTATGTACAATGTATTTACTAGTAAAATAGATGCAATTACTTATGCAATTGATGAAGCAGGTTACAGTATCGTACAAACGTTTGCTGCTAAAAACAGATAATAATTGATAAGCAATATTTAAACATTAATAACAAATACAATGTCAAAAGTAAAGGTTCCTCGTAAGAGTACAGTAGTAGACATGACGGCTATGACCGACGTCGCGTTCTTGCTTCTTACGTTCTTTATGTTGGCTACCAAGTTTAAACCTGATGAACCTGTGACGGTGACAACACCATCCTCGATCTCAGAAATAAAGTTACCAGAAACAGACATTTTATTATTAACAATAGACAAAGATTCGCGTGTGTTTTTTGCAATGGATGGAGAAGCGAATAGATTAGAATTGTTAGATAAAATGGCTACTAAATATCAATTAACTTTTAACGACAAACAGAAAAAAGAATTCTCTTTATTGAGTTCATTTGGTGTGCCGGTTAAAAATCTAGGACAGTATTTAGACTTAGACTCAGAAGGCAGAAAAAAATTCGCTCAAACTGGAATTCCTTCGGATTCTACGAACAACGAATTAGCTGATTGGGTATTGCAAGCACGTTTTACGAATAAGGCTTTAAGGGTTGCTGTAAAAGGCGATCAAAATGCAGGATTTCCTGTAGTAAAGCAAGTAATAGCAACTTTGCAAGACAAAAAAGTAGACCGTTTCAACTTTATTACAAGCTTGGAAAAGGCTGAGGATTAATAATTCATAAAAAAAATTAGCGATGTCAGATATAGAAAGCGGCGGTGGCGGCGGAGCCCATAAAGGCAAAAAGAAAGGTAAAAAAATGTCGACAAGGGTGGATTTTACACCCATGGTTGACTTAGGTTTTTTATTGATCACTTTCTTCATGTTAACCACTTCCATGAATAAGCCGCAAACCATGGAAATCAATATGCCTGTTAAGGATAAAAACTTAACCGAAGATCAACAAACTAAAGTAAAAGCATCTCAAACTTTGACGGTGTTACTTACTAAAGAAAATAAAGTTGTTTATTATTTTGTTGATGAAAAAACGGGCGAGCCAGGCCTTACAACCGTTACAGACTATGGTAAAGACGGCATCCGTAAAGTATTATTACAAGAAAACAAAATTAGAAATGCTAGCGTAGATTCCATTGGAATTTACAAAGGGCAATTACAAACAAATAAAATTACAGAAGAAGATTTTAGGGCAAAAGTATATGCTATTAAATCTTTTAAAGATGGTTTAATTGTTATTATCAAGGCAGACGATAATGCTAGATATGGAAATTTAGTTGACATCTTAGATGAAATGAATATCTGTAATATTGGTCGTTATGCAATTGTAGATATTACGCCAATTGATTTAGCCTTATTAAGTAAAACCACATTATAATTCTACAAAAGAAATTAGCAAATGGCAGGTAAAATAGATTTATATGATGGCAAATGGATAGAGCTCGTATTCCGTGGTAGAAACCAGGAGTATGGCGCTTTTGAAATTCGTAAAAGTTATCCAAAACATGCATTTTTTGGCATCGTTTTGGCAATTGTTGCTTTTACTTTGTCGGTGAGTGCACCATTGATTATTCGTTTAATATCCAATGCACTTCCAGACGAGAAAATAGTAAAAGTAGACCAAACCAACGTTTTAGAGGATGTGCCACCGGTTGATAAAAACCAACCAACGCCACCACCACCTCCACCACCACCGTTAAAGTCGACGATTAAATTTACCCCTCCGGTAATTAAACCCGATGATCAGGTGCCAGATGAACCACCTCCCATTCAAGAAGAATTAAAAAAAGTGGATGCAGGTTTAACTACCGTTCAAGGTGATCCAAACGCAGAAGTAGATTTGAGTGGTTTAGATGGAGATATTACAGGTGAGGAAGCACCATTTATTTCGGTTGAGCAAATGCCAGAATTTCCAGGAGGAGGCGAAGGCGCTTTAATCGCTTACATT
>JBILIO010000120.1:0-5841 GCA_044349915.1 Sphingobacteriales bacterium
AAGGAGTAGGAATTGCGGAAAGCGAACGCCAAAAGATCTTTCAAAAATTTTATCGTTCGGGTAACGAGCTCACGCGTCAAAATAAAGGAACAGGTTTAGGTTTATTTATTGTAGCGCAAGTTGCAAAAAATCATCAAGCAAAAGTATTGGTGAGTAATAATCAGCCTAAAGGCACAATTTTTGAAATCATTTTTAATCTTACACAATAATGAGTGAGTATAGAATTTTATTGGTCGAAGATGAGGCTAATTTATTAGCCGCCATTAAGCTCAATTTAGAGTTAGAGGGCTATCATGTGTCTACTGCAACAGATGGTAAGAAGGCTTTAAAAATGATCAAAGAAGAACGCGTGAGTTTGGTTATTTTAGATGTGATGATGCCCGAAATGGACGGCTTTCAAGTAGTCGAAAATATTAGGTTGCAAAATAATCCGGTTCCCGTTTTATTTTTAACAGCTCGTAATACTTCAGAAGACAGGGTTTTGGGTCTTAAAAAAGGAGCAGACGATTACTTGAGTAAACCTTTTAATTTAGAAGAATTAATATTACGCGTAGGACTTTTAATTAAACGAGGGTTGCCCACAGACCACAATAAAAATTTAGATCAATATCAAATTGGAGACAAAACCATTTTGTTTGCGAGCTACGAAATCAAAGCAGCCGATGGTACAATAACCCCATTAACAAAGAAGGAGAGCATGTTGCTTAAATTACTTATTGAACGCAAAGGCGAAGCTGTTTCCAGAGAATTAATTTTAGAAACCGTATGGAATTACGATGTTTACCCATCTACGCGTACCATCGATAATTTTATTTTATCGTTCAGAAAACATTTTGAAAAAGATTTAAAACACCCTCAATACTTTCATTCTATTAGAGGAGTAGGATATAAATTTACAGATTCATAACATATGAAAAACTTAAAGAAATTCGGATTGCTTTTGTTTTTTGTTCAAATGCAATTAAGTGTTTTTGCACAAATAGACAATACTTCGCTGGAAAATAATTTCCTTGCTAATCAAAGCAATACGCCTGGTGTTTATTTTAGGATGTATAATTTTAATTACATGCGTAATTACGAATACTTCAACAAATTTGCAGATGGTTTAACCTATTTTGGAAATATTTTACAACCCGAATTTACTTTTGTGCAATCGCCTAATTTGAGTATGTCTGCGGGTGTAAACTTGAGGAAAGATTATGGCAGCAAGGGCTTTTATGCTACCCAACCTATTCTAAGAATCGATTACCATCGAAATAATTTTAGGTTAATTAATGGGGCCTTAAACAGTAACGTGTCTCATCGTTTACCCGAACCGATTTATAATTATGATCGTATTATTACCGACAATATAGAATATGGCACCCAATTTATTTTAGAAAATGCCAATAGTAATTTAGATGTTTGGCTTAATTGGGAAAATATGATTTATAAGATTTCACCAGTTCAAGAAAAAATTTCCGGCGGGTTACATTATCAAAAAAACATATACAAAAAAGGTAATTTATCCATTGCTGCGCCCATAGATTTATTAGTGTTTCACAAAGGAGGGCAAATTGATACACCCGATCGTTATTTAGTCAGTATTTTAAATTCTTCTTTTGGTTTAACTTTTTCTTACGCATTACCAAAAGCGACTTTGCATTCCGAAAACTATTTAATCACTTATAAAGATTTTTCATTTACCAAGCAAAATCAGTATTTACAAGGGCAGGGCTTGTATTTAAATTTAGGGGTTAAAACTAAAATGGCCGATTTTATACTCAGTTATTGGCAAGGCGAAGGCTTTCAGTCTACACATGGTGCGCCAATTTTTTCTTCTGTTTCTTCTCAAATTAATAATAATGGATTTCATCAAGATGAGCGGTCTTTGTTATTTTTTAGAATTATTTCTGAATTTCCAATTTCAGAAAACTTTAGTATTTCTTCTCGAATTGAACCATATATAGATTTAAATAATCCGGCTTTTGAATTTTCGAACAGTTTGTTTTTTACTTATCGTGAAAATTTTAGTTTAACAAAAAAATAAAAATGGATTTCGCAAATGGCAAGGGATATAATGCATACGGTGCTTATCTAAAAGATAAATACCAAGGGCAGCGGGTATTTAAAGTAATTGTAGATGGTAATTTTACCTGTCCAAACCGCGATGGATCCAAGGGTTTTGGCGGTTGTACCTATTGCAATGTAGATTCTTTTACACCCGAACTTTCGCGAAAATTACCAAGCATGAAAGAGCAAGTGGCGCAGGGTATGGCTCGTGCTCGAGCAAATTATCGTGCCGAAAAATTCATCATTTATTTTCAGCCGAATACCAATACCTATGCGCCAGTACATTATTTAAAAGCCATGTACGACGAAGCACTTTCGATTAATACGGAAGATATTTTGGGCTTATCTGTTGGCACTAGGCCCGATTGTATCGATGCCGAAAAAATTAAATTACTGGAATCTTATACCGACCGTTTCGATGTAGATATTGAAATGGGAATGGAGTCTATTTATGACGATACTTTAATTAAAATTAATAGAGGATGCTTGCACGCAGAATTTGAACAGGCGCTTGATTTATTAGCTGATTCAAATTTAGAAGTTTGTATACATACTATTTTCGGTTTTCCTTGGGAAACAAAAGAAATGATGTTAAAATATGCCGATGAAATTAATCGTTTCGAAAAAATTAAGTTTGTAAAATTTCATCATTTACATATTGTAGAAGGCTCTGTAATGGGCGTTAAATATAAGAGAGAGCCCTTCGAACTATTTACAATAGCAGCATATGCCGATTTTCTTTGCGAATTAATTCCTTTAATAAGACCCGACATTGTGGTACAAAGATTGTTCGGATTATCTGATTTAGATTTGTTAATTGCGCCAAATTGGGGATTAAAGAAATCAGAGATCCAACATTATTTCGATAAAACCATTCAGGATAGAAAAATCGTTCAAGGGTCTAAATACTTAAAATAGTTCTGCTATTTTTTGTTTCCTGAATTCAAAAATTTCTTTCACTGCGTTTTTAACAAGCAAAACATTTACTATGCTTCCAAATATACCAAAAGAAATAGCATAGTCTACAATATCTGTCATCATTACGCCACCTTCTACCACTTCGAAATGATGCTGATGATGCCACATAGCATAAGGTCCAAAGCGTTGTTCGTCTACAAAATATACATGGTCTTTTACATGCGTAATTTCGGTGCACCAATCTAATTTGATTCCTAATAGCGGGCTTACTTTATAAGTGATGAGCATGCCTGGATACATTTTACCAACATCGTATTTATTAGTAATTTGAAATCCCATATGTTGGGGAGTAATTTTCGCTAAATTTTTAGGGGAAGAAAAGAAGTCCCATGCAGTTGCTAAATCTACAGGTACAAATTGTTCGTATTTTACAGTATGAATTTTCATACCCTTTAAACATATAAACTATGCAAATGTTTTACTGCACCATTTTATTTGCACAATAGGAGCTAGCAAAGGCTTCGGGCTTAGCTTTAAAGACAAAACCCATACTCAATATATATCCCATCGCTTCTTGCAATGCGGTATTAGATTTAAAGTTCGGATTGGTATTGATGTCGGCATGAACTTCTAAATCGACATGGTATAATTCCAAAATAGGGCAAAGTTGGTAGGCTGTTTCAATACTTCTTTGTACTTCGTTTAACATCCTTTCTTTGATTCCCATTTTTTGGGTAATTTTTTCTTGTTGAATAAACATAAAACCACCGCGTTGTTCTCTTAAAAAAACAATGACTGTTGCAAAGTCGATTTGATTTCCTTTAACCTGTGAGTCGGTGCCAATGCAGACTTTGAGCTTGTTACCGATGGCAGCTTCTCTTTCGATGGCCTGCTCTACTTCATCGATAATATTGTTATTGATATTTTCGCCACTAAATTTTTTCCAGCTCATAATAATTTATTAATTGGTTTATTAATTTGGCATTCAATTTCAATAGCTAATTTATCAAATTAGCATTGCATCTATTTTTTAAACAGGTTAAGTTTTTATTAACATTTAAACATAAAAAAGCCCGATTGCTCGGGCTTTTTAAATTAAGTGCTTAGTTTTTTATATCGAATGCGTTTTGGCGCTTCGTCACCCAACCTTTTCTTTTTGTTTTCTTCGTATTCCGAATAATTTCCTTCGAAGTAGTAAACTTGAGAGTTACCTTCAAAAGCTAAAATATGCGTACATATTCTATCTAAGAACCAACGATCATGGGAAATGACCACTGCGCAGCCTCCAAATTCGTCTAATGCTTCTTCTAAAGATCTCAAGGTGTTTACATCTATATCATTCGATGGCTCATCGAGTAAAATTACATTCGCTCCTTGCTTTAACATCATGGCTAAATGCACACGGTTTCTTTCGCCACCCGAAAGCACTTCAATCTTTTTTTGTTGATCGGCACCCGAAAAATTAAACCTCGAAACATATGCCCTCGAATTAATTTGTTTATTACCTAATAACATGGTGTCGGTTCCGCCAGTAATGGCTTCAAAAACAGTTTTAGTTGGATCCATGTCTTTGTGTAATTGATCAACATAAGCCAGCTTTACTGTTTCGCCAATTTTAAAAGTTCCACTATCAGGTTTTTCCTCGCCGGTAATCAATTTAAACAAAGTGGTTTTACCTGCACCATTGGGGCCTATAATACCCACAATTCCTGCTGGAGGCAAAGTAAGTTCTAAGTTTTCGTATAAAAGTTTATCGCCATATGCTTTAGAAACACCATGTGCCTCTATCACCACATTGCCTAATCTTGGTCCCGGTGGAATAAATAATTCTAAGCGTTCTTCGCGTTCTTTTGTTTCTTCGCTGGCCAGTTTGTCGTAATTAGATAAACGTGCTTTCGATTTTGCTTGTCTCGCTTTTGGTGCCATGCGCACCCATTCTAATTCGCGCTCTAAAGTTTTTTGTCTTTTGCTTTCGGTTTTATCTTCCGATTGTAAACGTTTAGATTTTTGATCTAGCCAAGAAGAATAATTTCCTTTCCATGGAATGCCTTCGCCACGGTCTAATTCTAATATCCAACCCGCAACATTATCTAAGAAATATCGATCGTGGGTTACCGCAATTACGGTGCCTTTATATTGTTGTAAATGTTGTTCTAACCAATCAATAGATTCTGCATCTAAGTGGTTGGTAGGCTCGTCTAATAATAAAACATCGGGTTCTTGTAAAAGCAATCTACACAAGGCAACTCTTCTGCGTTCTCCTCCAGATAATGTTTTAATAAACGTATCTCCTTCTGGGCAACGCAAAGCATCCATTGCGCGTTCTAATTTATTATCTAATTCCCAACCGTTAACCGCATCAATCAAATCTTGCAATTCGCCTTGACGAGCCATTAATTTTTCCATCTTATCGGCATCTTCATAATATTCGGGCAAACCAAATTTTTCGTTGATGCTTTCGTATTCTTCTAAAATGTCGGTTACCGATTTAACGCCTTCGCGAACAACCTCTAATACTGTTTTGTTATCATCTAATTGGGGTTCTTGTTCCAATAGCCCAACACTAAATCCGGGTGCAAAAACAACTTCACCTTGGTAGGCTTTATCGATGCCTGCAATAATTCTTAATAAAGAAGATTTTCCTGAACCATTTAATCCTAAAACCCCAATTTTGGCGCCATAAAAAAAGGATAAATAGATGTTTTTTAATACTTGTTTCTGTGGAGGGTGAATTTTATTCACTCCAGCCATCGAAAATATTATTTTTTCGTCCGACATGTTTCAAATTTTATGTGGTAAATATCGCTAAAAATCGCTGAAAAAAAACCAATAAATAGCATTCTTGATTTGCCAAATTGTCATTTTATGCTA
>JBILIO010000010.1:0-21256 GCA_044349915.1 Sphingobacteriales bacterium
CTCTGTATGGTTTGCGATCTGTTGAATCGAAATCTTTTTTAGGGCCGCGTTTAAAATCCGATTTACTATCGTCTCTGTATGGTTTGCGATCTGTTGAATCGAAATCTTTTTTAGGGCCGCGTTTAAAATCCGATTTACTATCGTCTCTGTATGGTTTGCGATCTGTTGAATCGAAATCTTTTTTAGGGCCGCGTTTAAAATCCGATTTACTATCGTCTCTGTATGGTTTGCGATCTGTTGAATCGAAATCTTTTTTAGGGCCGCGTTTAAAGTCTGATTTACTATCGTCTCTGTATGGTTTGCGATCCGATGATTCGAAATCTTTTGGACTAAATCTGCGATTTGGTCTTTCGTCACTATTTCGAGGGGCATCTGGCTTTTTCTTGAATTTATCGAAATTACCTTCTTTTGAGTTCTTTGCTTCTGTGAAATCTGTGGTGGAACGAACTTTAAAAGGCTTGCCTGCACGTTCGTTTTTTTTAGGTCCCGAATGTTCTGATTTAGCAATCCTGGGTTTCCTTGGTTTTTTATCGTCCTCGCGACGAGATGGGTTTGATTTATTCATATGCAAAAATACATTGATTTTAGGCTAATTCAGCAAAAAATGTTAAAAAATGCTATTTTCTTTGATTTTTTTAAAAATGCATGATTGGTTAATTATGAGCGCTTTACGGTGCTTTTGAAGACCATTTAGAACAAAAAAAACCGTAAATACCTCGTTATTAAGTAAATGAATGTTTATCTTTATATTTGTAGTAAAATGAGAGAGGGTATAATCTGACCATTTTGGTCCGATTGTAAGGAGGATTTTTATGAAAATGAACAGAATTAAAATAAAGTATTTATACAGTTTTGCCTTGGTCATGTTGGCCACTTTAGTGCAGCAGCTTTTTGTTTTTGCTACTCATATCGACGAGGATAAATTCAAACAAGATTTTCAGGCTAAATACAAAGTATACGCCTTTAATATTCCTGGCGATTTAAACTTTGCAGGCGAACAAGTGCCACTCGATAATTTTGAAGTGTATGAAAAAATGGATCGAGCCTTGTTTGCTAATTCTTATTGGCAAACACGAAGCCACGAAATGCACCAAAGAGCAAACCGTTGGTTCCCTTTAATCGAAAAAATTTTAGCAAAAAATCATATTCCATCAGATTTTAAATATTTACCTGCCATAGAATCGGGCTTCTTAAATGCCACTTCGCCTGCTGGGGCTGTTGGATTTTGGCAATTGATGGATAAAACAGCTGTAGAATACGGTTTAACTGTAAACAGCGAACTAGACGAACGCAATCACATCGAAAAATCAACTAAAGCCGCTTGTAAGCATTTGAAAAAACTCAAAAGAGAATTGGGTTCTTGGACCTTAGTCGCACTTGCTTATAATATGGGGGTCAATGCTACCAAAACACAAATTGCCCGTCAGCATACCAAGAATTATTACGATTTAAAATTAAATAGAGAAGCGGCTAGGTATGTATATCGCATCTTAGCCATGAAAGAAGTCTTGGCGCATCCTGCTAATTATGGTTATCGAATTCCGAAAAAAGAATTGCCGCTAAGTGCCTCTTTTATTGCCCAAAAATAATCGGCAAACAAAACGCTTAATTTTTCCTTTTGCATATAGCTAAATAGCCACCTGGGAGCTCCATTTCTCGGTTTTTTTGTTTAGTTTTATGCCCAATCTATGAAGAAAAAACAAAGCGAAACAACCGGAATACAAGCCGTTGAGGTGTATGGTGCTCGTGTACATAATTTAAAAAACATTGACATTAAATTTCCTCGAAACCAACTGGTAGTTATTACCGGATTGAGTGGAAGTGGAAAATCTTCTTTAGCGTTTGATACCATATATGCCGAAGGGCAGCGCAGGTATATGGAAACTTTCAGTGCTTATTCGCGTCAGTTTTTAGGAGGGCTTGAAAGACCCGATGTAGATAAAATTGAAGGCCTCAGTCCTGTTATTGCCATCGAACAAAAAACGACTAGTAAAAATCCCAGATCAACCGTCGGAACCATTACCGAAATTTATGATTTTCTAAGATTGCTTTACGCAAGGGTAGCCGATGCTTATTCGTACAATACGGGCGAGCAAATGATTAAAATGACGGAAGAGCAAATCATCGATGCCATTATTCAAAATTACCAATCTAAAACGGTCACCATATTAGCACCAATTGTAAAAGGCCGAAAGGGTCATTACCGCGAATTATTTGAGCAAGTGCGCAAGCAAGGTTTTGCAAAAGTAAGGGTAGACAACGAAATTTTAGACTTGCAACCCAAGATGCAAGTTGATCGTTATAAAATACACGATATAGAAATTGTGATTGATCGAATTGTAATTAGAACAGACGATCGTCAAAGAATTGCAGAGGCTATTAAATCTGCGATGAAGCAGGCCAAAGGAATTATCAAAGTATTAGATAATGCAAGTAACGAAGTGAGTCATTATAGTAAATTTCTCATGTGCCCTACTACCGGTTTATCTTACGATGAACCACAACCCAATTCTTTTTCTTTTAATTCGCCCTATGGCGCATGCGAAAATTGCGATGGCTTAGGGTATGTTTTTGAAGTAGACGAAAAGTTGTTGATGCCAGATCAAAAACTAAGTATTGCCAATGGCGGCATTGTCGCAATAGGCGAATATAGAGATGTCTGGACATTTCAGGTATTGAAAGCGGTCTTGAAAAAATTCAGCGCCACCTTGCAAACACCCATCGAAAAATTAACCAAAGAAACAATCAATGCCATTTTGTATGGACTCGAAGAGCCCGTTGCAGTGGTGGTTCCTTACTCTTCGACGGTTACTAATTTTAACATTACCTTTCAAGGTGTAGTTAAAATGATTGATCAACAAAACGAAAAAAGGGCCGACGATATCGATAATAATTTAGAAGATTTTGTACAGAAAGTACCTTGTCCAGTTTGTGATGCGGCAAGATTAAAAAAAGAATCTTTGCATTTTAAAGTTGCTGAAAAAAATATCCATGAATTAGCAAGTATGGATTTAGCCAAGCTGGCAAATTGGTTTGAAGGCATCGAAAAAAGATTATCAGTAAGACAAAATACCATTGCGGTTGAAATTATTAAAGAAATAAAATCAAGAATTGGATTTTTAAATGATGTTGGTTTAAGTTATTTAAATTTAGACCGAGTTACCAAATCACTATCTGGAGGAGAGGCACAACGCATTCGATTGGCTACACAAATTGGATCGCAATTGGTAAATGTATTATATATTTTAGATGAGCCATCTATTGGATTGCACCAGCGCGACAACGAAAAACTAATTTTAGCCTTAAAAAACTTAAGAGATATTGGCAACTCGATTCTAGTAGTCGAGCACGACAAAGACATGATTATGGAAGCCGATCATGTAATCGATATGGGCCCTGCAGCAGGTATTCATGGCGGGCAAGTGGTTGCGCAAGGCACACCTAAAGAGTTGGCAAAAGCAAATACGCTCACCATGCAATATATCAATGGCATTCAATCAATTGCCATGCCATTGCAAAGAAGAGTTGGAACAGGCAAACAAATTAAGATTACAAAAGCTACAGGAAATAATTTAAAATCGGTAGACCTAACTGTTCCTCTTGGTATGTTTGTTTGTGTTACAGGTGTTTCTGGAAGTGGAAAGTCTACTTTAATCAACGAAACACTCTATCCAATTTTAAACCAATATGTTTATTCGGCAAAGAAAAAACCTTTGCCTTTTCAAAAAGTAAGTGGTTTAGAAAATATCGATAAAGTAATTGAAATCGATCAAACACCTATTGGGCGTACACCACGCTCCAATCCAGCTACTTATACTGGTGTGTTTTCGGATATCAGAAATTTATTTGTGCAATTGCCAGAAGCAAAAATACGAGGCTATAAACCAGGTCGTTTTTCTTTCAATGTAAAAGGGGGTAGGTGCGAAACTTGCGAAGGCGCTGGCATGAAATTAATTGAAATGAATTTCTTGCCCGATGTACAAGTGGCCTGCGAATCGTGTAATGGCAAGCGTTATAATCGCGAAACTTTAGAAGTACGCTATAAAGGAAAATCTATTGCAGATATTTTAAATATGAGCATAGAAGATGCTGTTCCATTCTTCGAAAACATGCCGCATATTTTGCGTAAAATCAAAACTATTCAAGAAGTTGGTTTAGGATATATTACCATTGGACAATCGTCTGTAACCCTATCTGGTGGTGAGGCACAGCGTGTAAAATTAGCCACAGAACTTTCTAAAAAAGACACCGGCAATACCATTTATATTTTAGACGAACCAACTACTGGTTTACATTTTGAAGATATTCGTATTTTGTTAAATGTATTACAAGAGTTAGTCGATAGAGGCAATACCGTTATTGTAATAGAACATAATTTAGATGTGATTAAAGTAGCCGATCATATAATTGATATGGGTCCGGAGGGCGGCGCTGCAGGTGGCGAAATTATATTTAACGGAACACCCGAAGAATTAATTAAAAACAAAAAAAGCTTTACCGGAATATTTCTGAAAAAAGAAATGTAATTATTCTTTGCTCATCAAACACAGTTGCGCAATGTTTGGAATGGCGCTGCCATTTTTCGGTTCTAAAGAAATAATAAAGACACTTGCTTTATCAACTGCCTTCATAGGCAACATCTGCTTATTTTTATTGGTCGCCGAAAAGGTGCCAAGGCTAAGGGTTTCGCCCTTATTCATCGCCCACAATTGGTAACAATGATCTTTGTCTTCTAGCGGAATTAATACAGGGTCTAATAAAATTTGATTGGTATTTTTGTTCCAATAAATAACTGCTTTGGCTGCAGGTGAAAATTTCATACCACTTAAAGTAATTTTTACTAAGTCCGGATTTCTTAAAGTATCTAGTGTTTGACTCGTCGCTTTTAAATTAGAATCAATTTTAGCCCTAGATTTTTCGGAATTGGCGGCCAGCTTTTTTGCGGCTGTTAATTCTTGTAAAAGTGCATCCCAATTATTCCATAAACCAAATGCCCCAAATGCCAAGATGATGGGTAAAATAATCACTAGAAAAATACCTATACTGATTTTTTTTTTGCTAGCCTTCAGCGGTTTTTCTGCTTGTTCGGGAATAATTTCTTTTGCTACTGGCATTACGATTGGAGTTTCAACAGTATTAACCTCGGGCTCAACCGCATTGTTTAATGCAGCTTCGTGTGTTTTTTCAGTAATATTATTTGAACTATTTAATTTTATTCCAGCAATTAATTCGGTTTTCAATTGATCGTGTGGTCCGGCAAAAACATGTTCGTTAAAAGACCATAAGGCTAATTCTATGGCTTGAATTTCTTTTTTAACCGCAGCAAATTGACTCGCCATTCTTTCTACCTCCCGCATTTCTGCTTCCGAAAGCGCACCTGCACAATAGAGTTCTAAAATTCCAGATGAAATATATATTTCGGTATCCATGCTTTATTTTAAATTTCTTAGGGCTAAAAGTGCAGCTCTAAAATCTGTTTTAATAGTCGCGTAAGCTAATTGTTGTTGCTCTGCAATTTCCATCAAGGAAAAACCAGAATAATAAAATAATTCAAGCAGTTGTCGGTGATTGGTATTTAATTGGGCCAGTACCGTTTTATTATTTGCATTTGCTAAGGTAACTATTGGGCGTAAACTCAATTCTTTTGTTTTACCTTTTTTGTGCTGTAAGGCAGTGTTTCTAGCGTTTAGGCTTAGCCAAGTAAATAGAAAACCTTTGTTTGCATCAAATAAATAAAAAGAATTCCAGCAATGAAAAAAAGTAAACTCCAATATTTTTTCGGTTTCGTTTTCATCGCTTACAATCTGAAAAATTAAATTATAAATTGCTTTTGCATAAGCATCGTAAAGCAGCGGCAATGCAGTTATATCTTTTATTTTTAAAAGATAAATTAATTCTGTATCCGATACGGCTTGCTGCGCTTGTGTATTCAATTTAGAAATCAAATAAATGTTTTTCTGCGTGATAAGAAGAGCGAACCATTGGACCGCTTTCTACTACCCTAAATCCCATTCTCAATCCGGCTTCTTTGTATTTAGCAAATTGGTCGGGGTGAATATATTCGATAACATCGTGGTGTTTTTTGGTCGGTTGTAAATATTGGCCTAAGGTTAAAATATGTACGCCGTTAGCAACTAAATCTTGCATAGCTTCTAATACTTCTGCTTCGGTTTCGCC
This sequence comes from Sphingobacteriales bacterium, assembly GCA_044349915.1. Classification (GTDB taxonomy): domain Bacteria; phylum Bacteroidota; class Bacteroidia; order Sphingobacteriales; family Sphingobacteriaceae; genus CAIKLP01. The sequence continues at coordinate 6,178 of JBILIO010000010.1, forward strand.
TAAGCCAAGCATAATACCAGACTTAGTTCTCAAGCCTGCTTCGCTAATGCGCTTGAGGCATTCTAGGCTTCGGTCGTATTTTGCTTGCACGCGTACTTCTTTTGTTAATCTTCTCACTGTTTCAATATTATGAGAAACAACTTCTGGTCTAACGGCTAAAACTTGTGCAAGGTTTTCCCATATACCTTTAAAATCCGGAAGTAATGTTTCTAAGGTGGTGCTCGGTGAACTTTTTCTGATGGCTAAAATAGTTTCGGCCCAAATAGTTGCGCCACCATCTTTTAAATCGTCGCGGTCTACCGAAGTAATTACGCAATGTTTTACATTCATTAAAGATACAGAACTAGCCACGCGCTCTGGCTCTTCTAGATCAACGGCTAAAGGTCTACCAGTGGCAACTGCACAAAAAGAACAAGAGCGTGTGCAAATGTTTCCTAGAATCATAAAAGTAGCTGTGCCAGCGCCCCAGCATTCTCCCATATTAGGACAATTGCCGCTTTCGCAAATGGTATGTAATTTATGTTTGTCTACAAGCGATCTTACGTGGGCGTATTCTTTACCAACCGGTAATTTTACACGCAACCATTCTGGTTTTCTTGCAGCAGGAGTGTCGGATAAAACAGGTAATTTAATCATTGATACAAAACTAATATTTTTTCCCAAAAAGGATACTAGCATATAACGAGATAAAAGCAGATTTGTTGATGTCTGAAGAAAAATTTGCCATAATGGGAACCTTTCTGCTGTAAAAATCTATCACTGCGCCAGTTTCAAGTAATACGATTTTTTCATCTTTGTTGCTCCAATCAAAAGTAAAGCCCGATTTGATATATCCCCCTAATAGTATACTGGTTTCGTTTAATCCTTTGTTGAAACCAGAGTAACCATAAATATTAGCGGGGTTGTGTAAATCTTTATTGAATTTTTCAGAAACAACATCTAAATAAAAGGGATTGCCATTGTCTTTTAAAATTTCTAAGTAAATAGGTTTTAATAATCCAATAGAAGTGCCTGCCATGATGTTGAATGAAATTTCGACACCTTCTTTGGCTGCTTTGTCGAATATTAAAAATTGCGTACACACGCCCAATCTTAAAGGATAAAATGCATTTTGCTTTCCGTATACATACGACTTTGCGTTGTCGTAATAAGGGTTCACTACTTTAATTTCTTTGGGATGTTTGAGCTTTACTAATTCAATTTCGAATTGAATTTTTTTGAAGTTATTGGTAATAATGGCGTGTCGTAAAATACCACCAAAACCCCTATTATTAATAGTTGCGCCACCAGACCATTCTTTTTGATATACAAATTGCGTAGGTGTTTCGCTCACTTGCGCTTGCGCGTAATTGGCAAGGCAAAGCAGTAGAAAAACCGTAAAATTTATAATTTTATGCATATGCATCACCATATTATAGATAAAAATAAGCATTTTTGATTGTATTTATCGAATTAATATGGCAACAATACAGAGCATTTATTTAGGGGAATTAAGAACCCAAGCAACTCACCTCGAATCTGGCACTCTAATTTATACCGATGCCCCAAAAGATAATCAAGGCTTAGGTTCTTGCTTTTCACCAACAGATTTATTAGCCACTTCTTTAGGGGCATGCATGTTAACCATTATGGCTATTGCGGCTAAAACACATGGCTTCGAAAACAAATTAATTGATACAAAAATTGACATCACCAAAATCATGTCGGCCGATCCTCGAAGAGTAGGCGAAGTAAAAGTAGTTTTTAGTTTTCGAGAGGGCGTTACTTTTACAGATAAAGAAAAGGCAATTATTATCAATTCAACAAAAACGTGTCCTGTTGCATTGAGTTTACACCCAGAAACAATAAAATCTGTAAGTTTTAATTTTTAAAGCGCAGCCTGAACAATAGCCGCCTCAATAGCTTGGTGGGTAGCATGATAAACACAAGTCCCATTTTTAATCACTAATACTTGAGGAGATTGGTGTTCGATTTCAAATTGCAAAGCAATAGCACTAGAGACAGATCGGTAGTTTAATAAATCTAAACAGTATACTGGCGTTTCTGAATTGTTCCATTCTTGCTGAAACATTTTCCAAGCCATATTGCTAATAGAACAACGCGTACTATGTTTAAAAAGTACAACAGTTGTGCTGTCGTTTACAATGTCTGTTAATTGAGATTCGCTCGTTAAAGAAATAAGATTCATCTTATTTCCAAACGCCTCTACCTCTTCCAGAAAATTTATAATTGTCTGCTCCACCTGGACAACCTTGGCGGCTAGAACAAGCGCTAAATGCGATGGCTAAGAATCCGAAAACGAGAATAGCTGCAAATACTTTTTTCATATGATTGTATGCTTAAAGAACAAATGTAATTGTTTAATTGCTATTTTAAAAATTTGAAGCCAATGCGGCCATTTTTATTGCAGTTATTGCTGCTTCTTCCCCTTTATTACCGTGTTTTCCGCCTGCTCGATCGGTAGCTTGCTCCAATGTTTCGGTTGTTAATACGCCAAAAATGGTTGGAATGAGGGTTTTGATGCCCACTTCGGTAATCCCATTGGCAACTGCTTGGCAAATAAAATCAAAATGCCTGGTTTCGCCTTGAATAACGCAGCCTAAACAGATAATCGCTTCATATTTTTTACTCGCTGCCGCTATAGCTGCTGCATTGCTTAATTCAAAAGTGCCGGGTACTTCTAATACGGTAATATTCGATTCGGGGCAATCATTTGCGATCAATGAGCCATAGGCGCCATTTAATAAAGCACCGGTTATGCTAGCGTTCCATTGTGCCACAATTATGGCAAAACGATAAGGCGCTGCACTAGGTATGCTTAAATGGCTAAAGTCGGAAAGGTTTTTTAAATGTGTTGCCATAGGTTAAAAATAAAAAAAACTCCTGAGGATTTCAGGAGTTTTTCGATATAGCGTTTAATTAAATTTTTGCGCTTGCTCTTGCAATATATTTATCAATGTCTCTTGCCTCATTTGTATCAGCAAATTCTTTTTTAATTTTATTGTAGGTATCTACTGCTTTTTGATTTTCGTTTAATTGCTCGTAGGTAATGCCTAGCTTTAATAGCGCAATTGGCGCAGTGAAAGCGTTTGGCGATTTTGCTGCAGCTTTTGCATAATACGAACAAGCATTATCTAATTGATTTAATTCTACATTAGCGTCTGCAATTCCTGTGTAGGCTAGTGCCACTAATAACTCATCGTTGCTACTAAATTCTTTTAGTTGTTCAACAGCTAAATCGTATTGGCCTTTTTTCAAATAGCAAAAACCTAAATAGTAGTGTGCTAAATTTCCAGATTTGGTACTTCCGTATTCGTCGATGATGCCAACAAATCCTAAAAAGTTACCATCGCCATTAATGGCTTTATCTAATGAGTCTTGTTCGAAATATCTTTCCGCAACATAACTTTGTGCAGCTGCTTCTTTTTCTCTCGGACTCAAGATGAATTTTTGGTATGAAAAATAAATTAAAACCAAGGCAACAATGGTACCCCCAATTACTAATAAACTTTTTCTGTTTTCAGCAACATAATGTTCTGCTTTTGAAAACTGTTCTCCGATGTTATTTTCTGTTTCTTCCGACATATTAATCTATTCTAAGCTTGCAAAAATACATTTTTAGCCGATACTATCAATATCTGTTTAAAAGATGGGCTTAATTTAAATATATTTGTGCACCAGAATGGGTTTTTAATGTATCTAAATCAACTTTCGCTATTAAATTTTAAAAATTACCAAGAAGCTAATTTCCACTTTTTGCCGGGTGTAAACTGTTTTGTGGGCAATAATGGAGCGGGTAAAACCAATATTTTAGATGCCATTCATTATTTATGCCTTTGTAAAAGTTATTTTAACCCAATCGATTCGCAGCAAATTTTACACGAGGAAGGTTTTTTTCTGGTTCAAGGCGAGTTTAATCGTACAGATATTATTGAGCCCGTTTATTGTGGCGTAAAACGCAATCATAAAAAAGTATTCAAGCGTAACAATAAAGAATACCAACGCTTAGCCGATCACATTGGAATTTACCCATTAGTGATGATATCTCCTCAAGATCAATATCTAATATCTGAGGGAAGCGAAGAAAGGCGAAAATTTTTAGACAATGCAATTTCGCAAACCGATAGCGTTTACCTCGACGATTTAATTACCTATCATAAAATTATTGCCCAAAGAAATGCTTTACTAAAACAGTTTCAAGAACGCAATAAAGTAGATGCCGAAATGATCGAGATTTACGATGAGCAAATGTTAACATTGGGCGAGAAAATTTTCCAAAAAAGATTGGCTTTTATGGAAGCGTTTATTCCCTTGTTTAATCAGATTTACCAAACGATATGTGATGGTGCCGAGGCGGTAACTTTTGTATATGAGTCGCATTTAAAGCAATCCGATTTTGCTACTATATTGAAAAAAAGTTTATCAAAAGATATAATAACCGCTAGAACAAATTATGGCGTGCACAAAGATGACCTGCAGTTTAATTTAGGTGATTTGCCATTAAAAAAATATGCATCGCAAGGGCAACAAAAATCTTATGTGATTGCATTGAAACTAGCTCATTATTCTTTTCTTCAATTAAAAAAAGGCTATAAACCGATTTTAATGTTAGACGATATTTTTGACAAATTAGATGAACAGCGTATTCGTAAATTATTGGCCATGGTTGGCGAAGATTCTTTTGGACAACTGTTTATCACCGATACCGATCAAAATAGGGTGGCAAAAATATTTAAAGACTTACAGATTGATTGTCGTATATTCGAGGTAAGCAAAGGCCTTGTGGTCGATACTAAAAATAATTAAAGATGTTATTTAGGAAAAGTAATGAGTTAACCATGAAAGCTGCCATAGAGCAGTTGTTGGAGACCTATAAACTTTCCGATCAATTTATCGTAGAAAAAATAAAAATCAATTGGCCCGAATTAGTGGGAAAAGTAATTGCCAATCGAACCGATGAAATTAATATTCGTCAACAGAAATTATATTTAAAAGTGAGCTCTGCTAGTTTACGTCAAGAATTAATTATGATGAAATCTACCTTGATAGAAAACGTAAATACCTACGCAGGGAAAAAACTAATCAACGAAATTGTATTGTTATAATTTTGAAATAGCATAAAAAAAGGTTGGTAACATTTGTTGCCAACCTTTTTTTTGTTTAATGAATTTAATTAGTTTCTTTCGAATGCGCTGAAGAAAAAGTTTCCTTCAATCATCGCATTTTCGTCAGAATCAGATCCGTGAACTGCATTAGCGTCTATTGATTTTGCGAATAAATTTCGGATAGTACCTGCATCTGCTTTTTGAGGATCTGTTGCACCAATTACGGTACGGAAATCTGCAACAGCATTGTCTTTTTCTAAAATCGCAGCTACAATTGGTCCCGAAGACATAAAAGCAACTAAATCTTTGTAAAATGGACGTTCTGCGTGAACTTCATAGAATTTTCCAGCCATTTCGGGGCTCAATGAAGTGTATTTTAAGGCAATTACCTTAAATCCTGCTTTAATAATGTGGTCAATAATTGCGCCCATGTGCCCATTTGCAATAGCATCTGGCTTAATCATGGTAAAAGTTCTGTTTGTGGTCATCGTTATAAATTTATATTTCCGCGAAATTACAATAAGAATGTTAAAATTAGATGAAATCTTATATAATTCCTCGATAATCTATGCCCTAAAGCAGCAGAATGAAAAAAAATGAATAGATTTGCTTCCTTTCTATGCATAATATAAACGAACTCAAATCACTGCTTTCCGAAGCAAAGAAAATAGTCATTACCACCCATCACAAACCCGATGGCGACGCAATGGGCTCTTCTTTGGGTTTGTATCATTTTTTGCTTTCATTGGGCCATCAAGTACACTTGGTAACGCCTTCCGACTATCCTTATTTTTTACATTGGTTGCCAGGTAATTCTGAAGTAATCGATTTTCAAATGCAAGCCGATAAATCGATGCAATTAGTAGCCGAAGCCGACCTTATTTTTTGCACAGATTTTAATGCGCTTTCAAGAATAGGTGCCTTAGGTGAATTGGTTCGTCAAAGTGCAGCCAAAAAAGTAATGATCGACCATCATTTAGAACCAGAAGGCTTCGAAGATTTTACTTTTTGGGATGTGCGAGCTTGTGCTGCTGCAGAATTAGTATATCGATTAATTGTAACCTTAGGTTATGGTCATCATATCGATAAAGATATTGCCACTTGTTTATACACCGGTATCATGACCGATTCTGGATCGTTTAGATTTCCAAGTACTTCGGCCGAGGTGCATCGCATCATAGCCGATTTAATTGATAAGGGCGCAAATAATTCCAGAATTCACGAACTCATATACGATACGAATACCGAAAATCGTTTAAAGTTTTTAGGCCATGTTTTAAGTCAGAAAATGGTAATTTTGGCGGAGATAAATACCGCCTACATTTATATTGATCAAGAGGAATTAAAAAAATACCAAATTGTAACAGGAGATACCGAGGGCATTGTCAATTACGCGCTTTCGATTAATGGTATTCGTTTTGCAATTTTGGTGGTGGATAGAGGCGAAGCAAGAAAATTATCGTTCCGCTCTAAAGGAGAATTTCCTGCCAACGAAGTGGCTAAAAAATATTTCGAAGGTGGTGGTCATCGAAATGCAGCTGGTGGAATTTCTTATTTAAGCTTATCAGAAACCGTAGCAAAAATTAAAGCTATTTTGCCCGAATTTGAAGAAATGTTAAAACAATAAATAAATCAAAAAACAAAATAAAAATGACTAGAAGATTATTAATTATCGCAGCATTAGCGACTGCCTTATTCCAAAGTTGTGGAGATGGTTTTAAAACAAGTGAAGATGGATTGAAATATAAAATTCATACCACTAACTCAGGCGAAAAAATTAAAGTAGGAGATTTCGTTACTTTAAATATGGTTTACCGTACCGATTCTGATTCTGTTTTGTTTGATACTTATAAAATTGGACAAGCCGTTAAGTTAATGGTGGTAGAGCCTTCTTTTAAAGGCGATTTAATGCATGGTTTAACTTTATTATCTGAATCAGATTCTGCTACTTTTTTAATTAATGCAGATTCTTTATTCGAAAAAACTTTTCGTTTTCAACGTCCAGCATTTATTGCTGCCGGTTCTATGTTGACTTTCCAAATTAAAATCGAAAAAGTTCAATCAAAAAAACAAATGGATGATGAGATGCAAGCCGAAGCCGCAAAAAAAGCAACGGTAGAAAAAGTAAACATCGATAAATATATTGCAGATAATAAATTAACGACTGTTAATACACCAAGTGGTGTGCAGTATGTGGTTACTAAAGAAGGTTCTTCAGAAAAAGCAAATAGCGGAGATACCGTTATGGTACAATATACAGGTCGATTATTAAATGGATTTAAATTTGATTCTTCTTATCCTGTTGGCAAGCCATTGGAGTTTCCAGTTGGACAAGGCGTGGTGATCAAAGGATGGGATGAAATTTTACAAATTTTGGGTAACGGTACTAAGGCAACAGTAATTATTCCGTCTGCATTAGCATATGGCGCAAGCGAAATGGGCAATGGTGCAATTCCTGCATACTCTACATTAGTATTCGAAATGGAATTAGTTGGTATTAAAAAAGCAAAAAAATAAATTAAACAATGAAAAATTTAAAAATTATTATCGCATGCTTGTTGTTCGCAAGTTTTGCCCAAGCTCAAAAAGCAGTAAAGTATTCAAAATCTAAAACTACGGGCCTTTCATATGTTATGCATAAGTCAAATAAAGGACCAAAATTAAAATTAGATGATGTAGTAACTTTAAATTTAAAGTATATCACGAGTAAAGATTCTTTAGTATTTGATAGTTGGAAAATGGGTAAACCTATTCAATTAAAAATTGCTAAATCATCTTTTAAAGGAGATTTAATGGATGGCCTAACTTTATTAACGGTAGGCGATAGTGCTAGTTTTTTAATCAATGCAGATTCGTTGTTTACTAAAACATTTGGAGCGCCTCGCCCAGCATTTATCGACTCGAGTAGCTTCTTGAGTTTTACCGTAAAAGTTATTAGTACAACCACAGATGCTGCCTTAAAAGCAGAAGAATTAAAAGCAGAAAAAGAAAACGCTATGAAAGAAAATGAAATAATTGCAAAATACATTGCAGATAAACAAATTACCCCAAGTAAATCATCAAGTGGTTTAATGTATATTATATCTGAACCAGGTGCTGGCGAACAAGCGCAAGCAGGTAAAACGGTGAAGGTGCATTATACAGGCCGTTTGTTAGATGGAACTAAATTTGATTCTTCTTTAGATAGAAACGAACCAATTGAATTTAAATTAGGACAAGGCATGGTTATTAAAGGATGGGACGAAGGAATTGCCTTGTTAAAAGTTGGTGGAAAAGCATTGTTAATTATTCCTTCTGATTTAGCTTACGGATCTAGAGGTGCAGGTGGAGTTATTCCTCCATTCTCCCCTTTAACATTTGAAGTAGAATTAGTTTCAGTTCAATAAAACATATTTTTTAAAGAGGCCTAAGCAATTTTGTTTAGGCCTTTTTTTATTTACCTATTTTACATGTTTGTCGATACCCATACCCACATCTATCTACCAGAACTATCCGCAGAGATAGATCAAGTTATTGCGCGTGCAAATGCCAATGGTATTCGACAATTTTTCTTACCCAATATAGATAGTTCGTCTGTCGATGCGGTATTTAAATTAGCCAATCAATTTCCAGATCAATGTTATCCAATGATGGGTTTGCATCCTTGTTCGGTGAATGAAAATTATGAACAAGAACTCGCTACCATCATTGCTGCGGCTAGGGCAAATAAGATTTTTGCTATTGGCGAAATAGGCATGGATTTGTATTGGGATAAAACTTTTGAACAAACACAACGCGAAGTGTTTATTGCACAAATTGAATTAGCGAAAGAATTATCATTGCCAATTGTGATTCATTGTAGAAAAGCTTTTGACGAAACACTCGCTATTTTAAAAGCCACACAGGCGCCAAATTTGCGTGGTATATTTCATTGCTTTTCGGGCAGCTTGCAGCAGGCTCATCAAATCATAGACCTAGGATTTTATTTAGGCATTGGTGGCGTATTAACCTATAAAAATGCAGGATTAGCAGAGGTGGTTAAAGAAATTGATTTGGCACATTTGGTCTTAGAAACAGATAGTCCTTACCTAAGTCCAGTGCCTTTTAGAGGTAAACCCAACGAAAGTGCTTACCTTATTCATGTAGCGGAGAAACTAGCCACGCTAAAATCTTGTACTTTAGCAGAAATAGCTGAACAAACTACAGCTAATTCTAAAAGAGTTTTTGGTATATAAAAATCAAAGCAAATGAAAAAATTACTTCTCCTATATACTGGCGGAACCATCGGAATGGTTCAAGATCAAAAAGGAATTTTGGTGCCTTTTGATTTCAATAATATTACAGAAAATGTACCAGAACTTTCTCGCCTAGATTATCAAGTGGTCGTCATTTCTTTTGATCCAATTTTAGATTCATCAAATATGAATATGGATACTTGGATTGAAATGGCAAGCATCATTGAAAAAAATTACGACGACTACGATGGCTTTGTCATTTTGCATGGTTCAGATACCATGGCCTATACAGCGAGTGCTTTAAGTTTTATGTTAGAAAATCTAGCAAAGCCTGTAATCCTTACTGGCTCTCAGTTACCGATCGGTGAGATTAGAACAGATGCTAAAGAAAATTTAATTACCGCATTAGAAATTGCTGCAGCAAAAGACGAAAATGGACATGCCATTGTCAATGAAGTTTGTATTTATTTTGATTATAAATTATTTAGGGGAAATCGTTCAAAGAAAACGGATGCCAATAAATTCGAAGCTTTTAGTTCACCTAATTTTCCAATTTTAGCAGAAGCGGGTGTACATATTAATTTCAATTCAGAAATGTTGATGCCTCGTTCCGAAGCCTCTTTTGTAGTGCATAAAAAATTAAAAAATCCCATTTCATTATTAAAAATATTTCCAGGAATTTCGCCTGCATATGTAGACGCTGTTATTAGTGCACAAGGGGTAAAAGCCATTATTCTAGAAGGTTTTGGCGCGGGTAATACTAGTACGGATGATTGGTTTGTAGCAAGTTTACAACAAGCAGTTGCTAGTGGTATATTGATTTTGGAAATCACCCAATGTATGGGAGGGAATGTAGAAATAGGTCGATACGAAACCAGCAAACATTTAGCTAAAATGGGAGTTGTTGGCGGCTTAGATTTAACATTCGAAGCGGCCATTACTAAATTGATGTTCTTGTTTGGACAGGAGCTAAGTTTAAACGAAATAGCTAATCAGCTAACGCAAAACTTAAGAGGAGAAATTACAGCCTAGTAAAAAATAATACTAGGCCGTAAATATTATTCGATGATGGTATTCCAACTAAACTTATCGGCAGCTACTCCGGTGCGAATTTGCATTAATTTCTTTTTCGCACGCAACATAAATGCGTTTTCATCTATAGCAGGTAAAATGTAATTATGCCCATTGATGCTGATTGACTCAATAGGAGCTACCACTGCTGCGGTTCCTGTACCAAAGGCTTCCGAAACTTGATTTTCTTTTAAAGCTTTTTCTAAATCATCTACACTAATTTTTTTAATTTCAACTGGCATATCCATTTCGTTTGTTAAAGACAAAATGGAATCTCTTGTTATGCCATCTAAAATAGAATCCGAAGTACTAGGCGTAATGAGTGTCCCGTTAATGATAAACATCACATTCATGGTACCAGATTCTTCAATGTATTTATTTTCTCGACCATCGGTCCATAGAATTTGATCGAAGCCTTCTTCTTTTGCCAATCTAGTTGGGAAAAAAGATGCACCGTAATTGCCCGCACATTTCGCAAAACCTGCGCCTCCCCTGGTGGCACGGGCAAAATGAGTTTCTACTTTTATTTTTAAAGGAGTACCATAATAAGGGCCTACTGGGCCAGCAAAAATGACAAACATATACTCATCTGCAATCTTTACACCAAATCGCGCCTCCGAAGCAAATACAAATGGTCTGATGTATAAAGAATGACCTTCGCCTTCGGGTACCCAATTTAAATCGGTTTTAACAAATGCCAATAATGCTGCATGAAATAAATCTGCAGGAATAGTTGGCATGCACATTCTATCTAATGATTTATTGAATCTGTCTAAATGTTTTTCAATTCTAAAAATAGAAATCGAACCATCTTGCATTTTAAATGCTTTCATGCCCTCGAATACGCTTTGTCCATAATGTAGTGCAAGTGTTGCTGGATTTAAAGACAAGTTTTCGTATGGAACAACTTTTGGATTAATCCAATTGCCATTTTCGTAATTCGAAACAAACATGTGATCTGAAATAACCGCGCCAAACTCTCCTCGTTCTACTAATTCTTTAGTCCAAAGAGGTTTTGTTGTTTGCGTGATTGGTATTTGGTAGTTCATATTAAATGGTATGTTTTTCAAGCACAAAATTGCATAAATTAAGCTAAAATGGCTAATTTATTTATTTAGCTATTTTGTTGAATATCAACTAGATAATAATTAGCAGGTTGCCTGTTTCAAATATGGCTGAATAATTGCAAACAATAACTTAATTTGCAGCATAATTTTAAAGTCTTGAAACTTTCCGAAATCAGTTATCCTATTGCAGCAGAATTAAAAACATTTGAAGCCGCTTTTAAGGCTCAAATGCAAAGCTCTGTGCCTTTATTAGACAAGGTAACGCAATATATTTACAAACGAAAAGGAAAGCAAATGCGACCCATGTTTGTGTTTTTTACAGCACAACTTTGTGGCGCCATTACACCAGCAACGCATAGGGGAGCGGCATTGGTGGAGTTACTACATACGGCTACTTTGGTGCACGATGATGTAGTAGACGACGCCTATTTGCGAAGGGGGTTTTTATCAATCAATGCAGTTTGGAAAAATAAAATTGCGGTGTTAGTCGGAGATTTTTTATTGGCTAAAGGTTTGTTGTTATCATTGAATAATGATGATTTCAATTTACTCAAAATAGTCTCTCGTGCAGTGCAGCAAATGAGTGAAGGAGAATTATTACAAATTGAAAAAGCAAGAAGGCTCGACATCAAAGAAGATGTTTATTACGAAATTATAAGACAAAAAACGGCCTCTTTAATCGCTTCTTGCTGTGCTTGTGGTGCAGCATCTGCGGGTGTCGAACAACAAATGGTAGACCAACTTCATTTGTTTGGTGAACACGTTGGAATGGCATTTCAAATCAAAGATGATTTAATGGATTTTGGTTATGATGACATCGGTAAGCCTAAAGGCATTGATATTAAAGAGAAAAAATTAACCTTGCCCTTAATTTATGCATTACAGAAAGTGAGTACGGCAGAGAAAAACAAAATGATTAAATTAGTTAAAAACCATCACGAAGAAAAAGAAACCTTAACAATTATTTTAAACTTTATCAATGCGCAAGGTGGCATGGATTATGCTGCACAAAAAATGATGGAGTATAAACACAAAGCCATTTCGATTCTTGCAGAATTCCCAGATTCAAGTGCAAAAGAATCGCTGATTCAATTAGTTGATTTCACCATCAATAGAAAAAAATAATGTATTCAACAGAGGTCTTATTTTTTGGAAGTTTTGCGGTATTTATTTTCGCCATGTTGGCTATAGATCTAGGCGTTTTTAATAAAAAAAACCATATTGTTAAAACCAAAGAAGCTTTAGTGATGAGTGTTATTTGGTTAAGCTTCGCCGTTTGTTTTTATATTTTATTGTTATTTAAAGGGCATTGGATTCATGGTATCAGCGATTTAGCATCTTTGCAAGCTGTTATTACGCAACACCATCAGACCGTTACAATTTTACCGGCAAATTTCAATGCCAGCTTAGCCAATTACAATCAAAATTTAGCATTGGAATTTATGAGTGGCTATTTAGTTGAATATGCATTATCGGTAGATAATATCTTTGTGATCATATTGTTGCTTACTGCATTTAATGTTGCAGAAAAATATTACCACCGTGTTTTATTCTGGGGAATATTGGGCGCAATTTTAATGCGTTTCCTTTTTATTTTTTTAGGGGCTACTTTAATTAAAGAATTTGAATGGATATTATATTTATTCGGGATATTTTTATTGTATACAGGGTTATCTTTGTTTTTCAAAAAAGAAGAATCAGAAAAAATTGATACGGAAAACCATCCTGTTGTAAAATTTTTCTCCAAATATTTTAAGGTATTTCCGCGATATGTGGGGAGTAAATTTTTTGTTAAGAAAGATAAACAATGGCTTATCACCCCTTTGTTTATTGTATTAATTGTTATCGAATTTTCAGATTTAATATTTGCAGTAGATTCAATACCGGCTATATTTTCGATTACTAAAGATCCATTTATTGTTTTTTTCTCTAATATATTTGCCATATTAGGTTTGCGTTCTATGTTTTTTTTACTGGTGAATGTGATTCATAAATTTCATTATTTAAAAACAGGCTTAGCGGTATTGTTGACATTTATTGGTGTTAAAATGCTTGCCGCACATTGGTTAAAAGCTATCGGATTCGGTACTTTACAATCTTTATTATTTATTATTTTTGTATTGTTGGGCAGTATTTTATTGTCAACTTTTTTTCCTAAAAAAACGATTGAGAAATGATCTTGAAAAAGTATTTATTTTTAACGGGTATGTTGCTAGTTTGCTTTTTGCAAGCTAAAGCGCAAAGCCCTGTAGCCGATAAACCTACTGACAAAAAGGTTTTCGAAGATTATTATATAGGGGAGTACCGTTTTAAAAGTAGAAATAATTGGGTGCTTTTTGGATTCGGCCCAAACTTTAAACCAAGTTTGCCAAATTTTACCAATGCAAACATGGAATTAAGTTTTAATTATTATGATCGCTTGGATCGATTATGGCAATTAAGTTACCAAGCCAGCACCCTTAATTATTTAGCATTTGGAGGTGCAACAGTTTACCTTAATGCATTTAATGTAGGTAGAGGAAAAGTAATCGAAAAACAATACTACAAAATTGCTGCGTTTGCTGGTCCTAGTTTGGTCTATACTAATTATTATCCTTATGATTCTACTAAAACGATAAATCAAGACAAAACATTTGGTATTGGCTTACAAGCGCAATTACAATTTATTGTTAAGCCAGTATATGATTTTGGTTTTAGTATTAGTCCTTTTGTGAATGTGAATACAGTGCAAACAGTTGCTGGTATTACGCTTGCAATTTATGGATCTAATGCAATGGAACGAAAAATTAAATATTAATCATATTTAAAATTTCATCTATGTATTTTCTATTATTCGCCAAGCGAGGCACTTTATGTTGTCCGCCAAGCTTGCCTCTGTTTTTCATCCAATTATAAAAAGTATCTGCAGGAGCAAGGTGAACAATCGGTTTTAATAATGCAATATTACCTTTTCGTTTTGATTCGTAATCGGAGTTGATTTCTTTTAAAGCCGAATCTAAACAATCTGTAAAAGCATCGAGATCTTGAGGTGCTTTTTCAAATTCAATAATCCATTCGTGACCGCCCGATTTTTTATCGCTAAAATAAATTGGACCAGCGGTATAATCTCTGATGGCAGCATCGCAAATGCTACAAGCTTTTACTAAGGCTTTTTCTGCATTGTCGATAATAAGTTCTTCTCCAAAAGCATTGATAAAATGTTTGGTTCGGCCGGTAATTAATATACGATAGGGGTTAAGGCTAGTAAATTGAATGGTATCGCCCACTACATAGCGCCATAAGCCACCATTAGTAGAAATAACTATTGCATAGTTTTTAAATAAACTGACTTCTGCTAATGATAAAGTTTTCGGATTTGCTTCGTCGATATTTTCTATTGGAATAAATTCGTAATAGATACCATAGTCGAGCATCAATAACATTTCGCTATTTTCTTTTTGATCTTGAATTCCAAAAAAACCTTCCGATGCATTATAGGTTTCTAGGTAATACATGTCAGAAGAAGGAATTAATTTTTGAAATTGTTCGCGGTAAGGTGCAAAGTTAACCGCACCATGAAAATACAATTCTAAATTTGGCCAAACTTCTAGCAAATTATTTTTTCCCGTAATTTCCAAAATTC